>JBKCAB010000445.1:0-5184 GCA_046307935.1 Bacteroidota bacterium
TGTTTCAATACCTGACACAATACAAAAAAGCGGATAAATCGGTCTTCAACGACATCAGTAAACTCTATGAGAAGATTGACAACTTGAACAAGCAGTCAGGTCAGACGGTAACTGATATCCGCGGAATCTTGAAGCAATATCAGTATATTTTGATCTCAAAGCACCGACTTCCCGACACCTTACACCATTTGGGAGTAGACACTTTTTATGAGCGATTGTTCGATACTTTGTTCAACGACAATCAATGGCAACAGTTCAGTGGCAATGTCAAGGATATTGAGTTGTCGATCGAAGAGTTGGACCGTTTGATCGATATTCGCTTTCGTTGGGCGGAAAAATGGAAAGGAAAAGTGGGTTTTTCAGCAGAAGATGCGGCCATGATCCGACTGATCCGATGGTCGAGGTATAGCAATTACTGGGATCTCATTTTTGTGTTCATGTTCAGTTTCCACGAAGATCCTGAGAGTTGGAATAAAATGAAGGACTTTGTACGACAGCTTGGGAAAGTGTTTTTGATCTACAGTATTCGTTTTCAGCGGATCAAAAATGAGGCCTATTACACCTTCATGCACGAGGTCATTAAACTTCTACAGCAGGGAAAATACGATGCGTTGATGGGACATATCAACGAGAAGATCGGCAACGGATCCACACATACAACCGGCTATTACAACCTGAATTATTTTTTAACAGATGATCTGACCGAAAACGCAAAACGGAAGAACTTGGTTTGTCGGTTGTCGGCGTTGTTGAGCGAAGATTATCAGACGGAAGATCCGCAATTGGTTCAGGAGATCGTGGATAAGCTCTTCGATCAGGATATTGATGTGGAACACATTCAGTCTTACCATGACAAAGATGGAAATAAGCGGGAGAACGTATGGCAGGAATGGGGCATCGAGATCAATTCGTTGGGTAATCTCATGATACTGGAGAGCAAATACAACCGATCCATTGGAAATGAGCATTATCCGAAGAAGCTGACTGTTTACGGAAAAAGTCAGTACCAAATCGTGCGGGAGCAACATGTCAATTATCCTGAGCAATGGACATTGAAATTGGCTTTGGAACGGAAAGAAAAGGAGCGAACGAAGCTGATGAATTATCTTTTCGGACAAAAAAGTGATGCAACACCGATTTCAGAGAATTGATTATCCAATTTCAACTCTTGTTTTCCTCATTAGTGGGTTGCTAGACGTCTTTGAATTGTTGTTTTTCAATCGCGTTGTTCTGGTTTTTTGTATGAATGGTTCCGGGTCAATTTGTTGAAAAATGCGACTTTTTAAAATGAAAGGCTTATTTTAGCCGTCCTAATATGAAGATTATGAGAAAATTAAATGTTTGGATGGTCGCTATTTTGTTCTCTCTCCTGAGTGTTTTAGCGAATGCACAGCATGCCTATTTTCAGAAGTACCAACCCGTCGCAGATAGTTTGGAAAGTGTATACGGTATCCCTTCAGCGGTGATCCTTGCGGTTGCTTTTCACGAATCGGGAGCTGGAAAAAGTCAGGTGGCAACCCTTTTGAACAACCACTTTGGGATCAAGGGAAGTAACAATTTGATGGAGACGCACAAGATCCAGTCGAAGTACAAATATTACCCAAGTGTCAACGAGTCGTACAATGGATTCTGTCGTCTGGTTTCATCCAAAAAGTACTACGCCGGTCTCAAATCAGCCAATACAAAAGATTGTAAGAAATGGGTCGAATCCATCGCTTCAGCCGGTTACGCCGGAAATGCCGAACGTTGGACGAACTCGATCATGGGAGTCATACAGAAATACAAGTTGAATTAACTTGAATAGGCAATTAAACAACCCGCTCTTAACGAACTTTTAGGCGTTGACCCGGTCGGATGATCGCTGAAGAAGAGATACCTGACAAGCGACAGATCTCGTTCACGGTTGTGCGCTCCCTGCGAGCGATCTCCGAAAGCGTATCTCCCGAACGTACTACATAATATTCTGACTTATTCACGGCGTTATCAGATGGCGCTGGTTTGGGTTTTTCCTGTGCTTGCGAACTTTTCTTTTTACCGAGCAGCTCGTCCAGATCATACAATTGATCCAGCTTCAAGGTATCCATACACGGGCAATGATCCAGTTTTTGCTGTGGAGTGAATTGAAGATCCGGGTAGGGCTTGAATGAAAGGATCCCCTCTTTGACATGCGTGTAGCCCACATAATTCCGGTCCGTATTATTGGCCCAGTATTTCAACGCCATTTCTTTATCCAGGTCACAAAACTGCATCAAGGTCATTGCTGACAACCACCCGCTTTGGTGCCATCCGTTCCAACAGTGTATATAGATCAAGGAGTCATTTTCATTGTTTGCTTTCTGCCAAACTTTCGTCAGAAATTTACGTGTTGCAATGGAGTCAAGTTTCGGCATGCACGCGTAATTCATTCCTGTTTCTTTCAACGAATCAAGTCGCTCTTTCGGGAAGTATTGTGTGTAATTCTTACTGTAGAGGTAGATCACATCATTGAACCCCAGCTCATTCAGCGTGTGTAAAGTGGGTAAGGTCAATGGATTTTGAACGGAGATCGGATTATTGTTACCTCCGCGATATACCAGGTTCTTGAGTACCACCCGCACATTGCGCAATCCACTTAGCGAATCGTATCCCTTTCCCTTATTATCTACCAACTTTGTTTGCACTGAATCCAGGCCGAATCTATCCGGCTGCTGTGCATTCGCACTGAGCGCAACGATCATCAACAAAAACCAATATCCTTTTTTCATCCTCCGAATAACTAAAAACGTAATCAATGCAAAAATCAATCCGATAAGTATGACCAGCATAAAACCAACCCCTTTACCTGACAATAGTCGAGTATCCTTTGGAAGTTCCTGTTCTTTATCGAATACCCATTTACCCGATTTGACATTTCTGTAAAATTCACTCATTTTACCGAAGTAGCGCATGCTGTCCGGTACAGTTATGAACAGCGAATCGAGGATTTCATCCTTGCCGTCCAACATTACCCATTCGCCACCTTTGAGGTCAAAACCAGGTAAAAGGGCTGTTTTCGTACAGCGTTCAATACCAAATTTCTTTTTCGTTCTTTTGGGTTTGTTGGTCAGGTAATATTGTTCGAAGGCCTTGATCGTGATATGCTTAATGACAAGGCGTTCTCCCGATCCATTTTTTGCGAGCGTGATGTTTTTCAGTTCAATATCATCCGGTGTGTTGTTGTACAATCCTAACAGGTAGAACGTATCCTTTTTGGATTGTTCCAGGACAAATGTTGTTGCTACGATCTTTCTGTGATCTGCTGAAAAAGGCTTTCGTGCATATTTCGCACGAATTTGAAGACCTTTTTTGGGAGCGATCATTTTAACATGTTTCTGATCCCCATCCGACCAAGACACAAAACGATGCATGTGACTGAGTTCGGTCGCCTCCAGGATGAGCGGAACTTCCGGAAAGAACGACCCCTCGAGTTTGTCCCACAGAAATGTCGTATGTTGCAAACGGACCGCCTTCACACCGGGAATGGATGAAGAGATCCGGATCGTTACAGGATCCTGAGTCAGTCCAAAGCACGACTTGATATGCTCAAAGGCTGTTGGATAGCGCAGGTCAAAGTACCTTTTCAAATAATCCACCTGACCTTCCCAACTTTTTACGGATTCTCCATAGATAGTTCCCCTGCGTTTCACATGATCTGGGATCTCATGGCGGATATTGCCCGCAAAAAAGTCGATCCTTTTCTTGATTGTATCTGTATTGAGTTTGGTGGCCAGTAGCAAGCAATACTGATTAATGAAGAGGTCCTTCACAGGCGTGTGCTTCACCAGATTCCTCAAGATTGCCGTTGCCCAGGTGGGATTGTACCAATCGGTTTGTGTCGGACTCAATCTTTTTTCCAGATAGTTAAAGTTGACTTGCGAATTGGCACACCCAAGGTCTGAATCATAAAAGATCCAGCGCCAACGGTCATCTAAAGACTTGCTTTTCCAGTAGCGCACATTGCCTCTGGAGTCTACATTCTGTATGTGAATTTGTAAGATGATGTAGTTTAAGTAATTCTCAAGGTCGATGCGGCTGTTGATTGAATCAAAGACAACAGCTTTCGGGAAATCCTGACCGATAAAGTCGATCATTTTCATGTACTCTTTGCTGTTTAATCCACTTTCCACCAGCAGTTTAGTGATCTCTCTGTCTTTTTCGGCCCCGTGATTGTATTTTAAGAATTCAAGATTGATCTTTTCACGAATGTTGTAGATTCCCCAATACTCACCGTTCACATAAAGTACGGATTGTCGGTAGTCCTGATAATCCAATCCAAGATCTTTCGCCAGTGAGCACATGCTGATGTCTTTTAGTCGCGTATTGCGTTGATCTGAACCGGAGGTACGAAGAACAATACTTTTGTAGGACGTGTAAGGTTTATTTAAGAAAGGACTGATCTTAAGCGACTTTGGGCCCAATAGTGTGTCTGAGTATATTCGCAGTGATTTTTCTTTCAATCCCAATGTCCATCCACCGAATGGTTTTATCCGGAAGTTGTTTCCGTAGTCGAGCTTACCCGCCTCATGGTATTCTACGAAGGTAGGCATACTCGATTTCTGCCAAACTCTTCCTAGCTCTCTGCCGTCGGGTGTGCGTGTACCAGTGATTATTCCGTTCGAGTCGATGAATTTCGCTCTGTCCAGGTAGAGTGAAACGACAGGTAAACGATCCTTTTCCTTGCCGATGACGTAAAGGCCGACAAACAACGAATCGACACGCTTGCCACCTGTTTTTACGCTTAGTTTGATCAGCTCAGTCTTTGAAACATAAAATTTACCTCCGTTTGAGGTTGATTCCCAGGACGCGCAGGTTGATGAAACCGACGTTCCTTTCGGACAGATCAAGTTGACGCGAACTCCTTGCTCATACGCTCCGGGCAAATGGTCAACTTCAATGTCATATTTCTTCAATGCGTTGAATGAACTGCTGGTCTGCGCCAAATTGACCGTAGATGTCAACAGCAACAGGAGGAGAATGATTGTCGGGATCGGACGCACTTTATTGATGAATTATTGCAGAAATACGAAATTAATAGAATTCCTCCAGCCTTGAAGGATAATTCATTGAAATAGCTGAATTAGTGAGGCCCTTCCACATAGTAGTTATTTTATCGTTCCGATTCGCGTCAATTCTGGATTCCTTTTCGTAACTTTTAGTCAATTAATG
>JBKCAB010000446.1:0-3374 GCA_046307935.1 Bacteroidota bacterium
TTTCTGTTCATTGCCGATATGCATTCACTGACACAGATCAAAGATGGTCATCAACTCAGAGAGAATACCTATTCGACTGCAGCAACCTGGTTAGCATTCGGAATCGACCCAAACAGAACAGTCTTCTACAGACAAAGTGACGTCCCGGAGGTGTCTGAACTGATGTGGTACCTCCTGTGTTTTTTCCCCTATCAGCGTATGACACTTGCGCACAGTTTCAAGGACAAGGCTGACCGTCTTGAAGACGTGAATGGAGGTCTGTTCACTTATCCGCTCCTCATGGCTGCTGACATTCTGCTTTATGACGCCGAACTGGTCCCGGTTGGTAAAGATCAGGAGCAACACATTGAGATGACCCGTGACGTTGCCTCCCGATTTCATGCCGTGAATGGCGAAACATTCGTGCTACCTGAGGCCAGGATCAGTGAAGAAACAAAGCTGATCCCCGGAACAGATGGTCATAAAATGAGCAAATCCAGGAACAACTACCTCGATATTTTCTTGCCGGAGAAGGAGCTACGCAAACAGATAATGTCGATCGTAACGGACAGTAAAGAGCTTGAAGACCCCAAAGATCCTGATTCATGCCATGTTTTTGCGCTGTACAGATTGATCGCGGAAGAGAAAGAGATACGTGAAATGCGTGAGCGTTATACTTCAGGAGGCTATGGATATGGACATGCAAAACAAGCATTGTTCGAAAAATTCCTACAGGTCTTTTCGTCACAACGGGAACGTTATTTCCATTTAATGGCGAATCGAAGGGAGATCGATGACGCGCTCAATAAAGGGGCCTATAAAGCGAGAAGTGTCGCACAGACTGTGCTTCAAAGAGTGAGGGAAAAAGTGGGTTACTCAGCCCGTTGAACATTATTTGATATATTTGTTCCGTAAAAAATCCCCATGCGAAATTACTTGATCCCAATTGTTTCAGGGCTCTTTCTTTTTTTACACTCCTGCGGTGGAGACACTGACAATGTGTTGAGGGAAGCTATCGGTGGGAAGATGTATGGGGGAGTATTCAAATTCATGTCAGCTGAAAAGGTAAAAAGCCTTTTCCCCTTGGCGACCTCGAATATTTATACCCAACGTCTCAACGCGCAGCTTTTTGAACCACTCTTGAAGATCGATCTCGAAAGCATGAAGGTGGTTCCTGCACTCGCCGAATCGTACTCTGTCAGTCGGGATGCCAAAACATTTACGTTCAAGATCCGCAAAGGTGTTCAATTCCATGAGGACGATTGTTTTGATAAAGGAACCCGGCTTCTCACGGCTGATGACGTCAAGTTTTCACTTGAATTGGCCTGCTCTGGTCTTAATGTGAATCAAATGGGATATCTGTTGACCAAAAGGATTGTCGGTGCAGAAGCCTTCTCAAAGCAATCCACTAAAACACTACCAAAATCCGGTGTGCCCGGTATACGGGTGATCGATGAACAAACACTTCAGATCGAGCTGGTCGAACCTTTTGTCGGTTTCGATAAACTTCTCACGCATACGAATTTGGGGATCCATGCACGCGAAGCGTATGAAAAATATGGAAAAGAAATTCATCAGCACCCTGTAGGAACTGGGCCTTTCATGCTCGAGAAAATGGATGATACGGGCGTGACCCTGAAGCGTAATGACAAGTATTGGAGAAAGGATGAACTTGGCAATCAGCTACCCTTCCTTAATAAAGTAGTCCTGACTTACGCCAAGGACAAGAAAAGTGAGCTTCTTGCATTCCGAAATAAGGAAGTGGACATCGTTTTGGAGATCCCTGTTGAGGAGATCGAGAATGTTTTCGGTACACTTCAAGAAGCGCAAGCAGGTAAAAATATCAAACACAAGGTGGAATCCGAATCGAGCATGAATGTCAACTATATTGCGTTCGCATGTGAAAGTCCGGAATTCAGCAATGTAAATGTTCGAAAGGCGTTCAATCTGTCGATCGATCGGAACGAGATTGTGGACAAATACCTCCTTGGCGAGGGTTGGGCAGCAAAGAACGGATTCGTTCCGCGAATGGAAAATTATCCTTTTGAGAAGGTTGTGGGTCATTCAACGGATATCGCATCAGCCAAGGCGCTTCTTGCAAAAGCAGGATATCCCGATGGTAAAGGTTTCCCGGCGCTCGATTTCTATGTCAATGCCATCAAAGGTTCCTCCGCCCACAAGATGTGCATGGGTATTGCCGACCAGATCAAGAACAATCTGAACATTACACTGAACATCAAACTATGTACTATTGAAGAGCGTGATAACGCCATATCGAACGGAACCGCCAAGATCTGGCGTTCAGGATGGATCGCTGACTATCCCGATGCGGAGAATTTCCTGAGCCTTTTTTACAGTGGTAACATAAAAAACAATACCGCCTCAGCTGTGAATGCGTTCAGGTTCAACAATCCTGAATATGATGCGCTATACACAAGAGCCCTGACGGAGCTGAACGACGACAAACGCAATGAACTCATGGTTAAATGCGACCAACTTGTAATCGATCAATCAGCAGTAATGCCAATCCTTACCGATGACTTTTTGATCATGGTCAATGCCCGGATCCGCGATTTTAAGACCAACTCCATGGAATATCTCGATTTTTCCAGTATCTTTATAAAAGAGCCGAAGAAGTAATCGGCCGGTAAGTCTAATTTTAATAACTCTTAGCTTGCGTTAAAAGTCACTCTGGCAGTGACTTTTTCTTTTTTAGGCCAGCGTTTCCCTAACTATTTCAAGTGATCTTTTGACATTGAATCCGGGGATATGCAGCTCGAAGTATTTCACAAAAGTCATAAGTGCCTTTAAACGGGTATCTCGGCCCGATGGCGCAGCTGAGCCATGAAGAATGAGTTCAGATAGCAATCCGATATGTTTTCCTGTTTCCATTAATGCGCCCGGAGCAACATTGGCCCTGAACTCCCCTTCATCAAGAATAAGGTAAACTGGTTCTTCTCCTTTCAGTTGGGGCTGTATACCCAACTGACCAGACAATAGCACGAGTGAAGAAACGGGCAACATAGGTAAGTCATGTCCTTCATCAAGCTGCTTTACCAAAGAGAACAACAGATCGAAGAGGGGCTCGTCCGGTTCCTCCGTCTTGCATGTTTGCAGGATCACATCAGCCAGAAAAAACGCGATCGAAGACCTTACAGGATCAAATGGGATGTTCGATGCGGGAAGCATAGCATCTACTGATGTCAGCTTTCCCAGCTCACTGTCCGGTCTGCGGTAGAACGCAAATTCAACAGGGCTCATCGGGTAAATGGCAGCGGACTTTTTCTTCCCTCCTTGAAAAATGAACCGCTGAAGTCCGGATCGTCTTGTTAACAATGTGAGAATAATGCTCGTGTCGGAGTAATTGCTACGCTTGAGAATAATTCCCTGATCGA
>JBKCAB010000447.1:0-9630 GCA_046307935.1 Bacteroidota bacterium
TCCGAAGATTGCACGTTACTCGCTGCATTAGCCGAAAGTGGGATCATCTGACAAACGAATGAACCCTCCTGATGCGTCAATTTCGAGCCGATCAGTTCTACTTGTATTTCTTTGTTCTGGCAAGTGCTGAGCGTCAAAACAGTTTTAAATGTGCTGTCATTAAGTAGGTCATGGCTAACCAGTTTGTCGAACTGATTTTCCAATTTTGCGATCAATTCCTGAGTGTCGGAACATTCCATAAGGATTCTCAGTGCATCATTCACTTCACTCACATCTCTGCGATCGACCTGAAGCAACAGAAGGGCAGTTGGTGAGTTTTGGAATAGGTCGCGGTAACGGAGAACTGAATCCGAAATAACTTTCTGAAATTTCACGCGGTCCAGTGAATACTCGATCGCTTTGCGCAACACTTTTGCATCTGCATCTGCCTTAACCAGAAAGTCCTGTGCCCCGATCTTGACAAGCGCATTGGCCAGCGCATTGTCCTCATTGCCTGTAAGAATAATGATGGCACTATTGGGATACAGTTCTTGTGCTGCCTTGAAGGTGTCAATGCCATTGCATTCGGGAAGTCCCAGGTCCAGGAGGATGATGTCCGGAGTGATAAAATCCTTGATCTCTACCATCTCTGTTTTGGAGCTTACATGATTCACCGAAATGGTATGAGACAAAAATTCCAACTTGGAAAGTTGATACAGGATCATCCTGCTGTAAACAGTTTCATCTTCAACCAATAGAAGGTGTACTGTTGATTTTTCAAGGTTCATGCGCGTTAAGTTTGTTTTTCAGATGGTTGGCATGGTCGTGTCAGCCTTCAAATATACGCTTTTACTTTGAGATTTCAGTGCGTTTTCCTACATCATTCCTTTGAACGAAAGCAAAAACGAATTGAAAAGTTGGGTTTCTGAACTACACTGAATCAGGAGGTGTCGAACGTACCTTTTCGACGGTTGCTGCAATTTCTGCTTCAGCTGTACGAATAGTTACTGAATCGCCGGAAGCCGGAAGATTAACAGCTGAGAGCGAACGACCTTGAAAAGAAGTTATGGAATATCCTCTCCTCAACACATTCACAGGGTCCAGCAAACGCACCGACCCTTGCAGTTTATCCAATTCCCCGAAACGGTTATCCAAAACCTTCGCTACCTGTTTGTTCAGACCATCCCTGATCGATTCCAGTGCTGACTTTTCATTCAGTGATAAACGCTTGAGGCTCATTTTCAGAACAGAGAATGACGCATCCACCATTTCCTGATTTCTGGCAGTCATAGAGCTTGTCTGACCTTTCAGCTTGAGACTCGTATTTTGAAGATCCCGGTTCGAACGATTCAGACAATTCCTTGACGCATTTTTGAAATCCTTAGATCGATTGGTGAACTCGGTGAAACGGAGCGCGAGTAATTTTCTGGATTCTTGACGTATCACGCGGGTCGCATCTGTTACAGGAGCCGAAAAATCATGAAATGACTGCAGTAAAAAATCCCCAAGTTCTGTTGGCGTTATGGCATTCCGGAAAGCGACCATTTCGGATACGGTAAGGTTGGTGGAGTGTCCGATACCCGTAAGTACCGGAATCGGATAAGCCGCAATTGCCTTGCAAAGTTCGAAATTATTGTAACAAGCCATTCCTACCTCACCCCCTCCTCCTCGTACGATGACCACGATATCGAAATGATGCAAGACCTTTTGGATCCGCTGGAGCTGATCCATGATGGAGGCAACGGCAACATCACCCTGAAGGTATGCGGGAAAAAGCATAGGAAAGAACTTATAGCCCCAGGAATTCTCAGTTATGACTTTCATAAAATCGCTGTAACCTTTACTTGAATCAGCCGATATCAAAGCGATCCGTTGCGGCAGAAGCGGGAAATCCAATTGTTGGTTCGCATTGAGTAAACCTTCTTTCTGAAGCCGTTTTAGCGTTTCCTCTCGCTCTCGTTGCAATTCCCCCAGGGAATAGCTTGGGTCAATGTCTAGGATCTGTAAACTCAGACCATGCAACTCACTGTACGTGATCTTGACCTGTAATAGTAAAGTGGTTCCTTCTTTGAGCGGTTCCTTAACCACCTGAATGAACTTTTTGTTGATCCGTTCAAAATGCTGAGCCCAGATGGTTCCTGTCATTTGTGCCAGGATCTTGTCGCCCTCCTTTTGCACAAGCTCAGGGAATGCATGACCACTCGGGTACCGGTTCACTTTGTGCATCTCCGCTTTCACCCAATACAATTGCTTGTAGCGATCCTCCAAAGTTCTTTTGATCGAGGAGGTGACCTGACTGAGCGTAAATATCTGGCGAGCATCTGACATACGTCGTGTTAAGATAATTACTTCTGTGGATTACAGGAAAGCAGAGCTCGATTTTTCGTTTTATTAAATTGTATTTATACTATTAATTATTTTCATTAAATTGTTTAATAGAACATAACTACTGCTATTTTGTTTAACATTCAATAACATAACATTAAACAATTTTAATCATGAAAAAGAGTTTACTTTCAATTTTCGCTTTTGGCGCTCTAATAACGGGTTTGTCTGAAGCACATGCTCAAACAAATGTTTTCGACAATGTGATTGCCACAAGTCCTAACCACACCCTATTAGAAGCTGCTCTTGTACAAGAAGGATTGCAGACGGCTCTTCAGGACCCTACTGCCAGTCTCACTGTATTTGCGCCAGACGATAATGCTTTCAATGCGCTTGCTACAGCCTTGAATATAAATATCGACGGACTTTTGGCATTACCTAACCTTAATGATATTCTATTGTACCACGTACTCGGTGTTGAAGTTCCGGCGTCAGGAGTAACGAACGGCGCGATAGTCGATCCATTAAGTCCGACAAATTCCCTAAAGTTAACGGTGAACGGAAGCAATGTTTTTGTCAACCAGGCACAAGTGAATGCTCCTGATCTTTTCGCCGACAACGGTGTTGTACATTCTACAAATGCTGTTCTTCTCCCTTACACTACTGTAGCGGACATAGCGATCGGATCTCCGGATCATACAACACTCGTGGCGGCTGTTATCGAGGCAAGACTGCTTCCTGCTTTAACAGACCCATTGGCATCGTTGACCGTCTTCGCTCCTACTGATGCAGCATTTACAGCGGCTTTGAATGCACTCAATCTCACAGCAGCTGAGCTTCTTGCTTCACCAGACTTGAGTGACATCCTTCTTTACCACGTTCTTGGTGAAGAGGTTCTTTCTACCGACCTATCAAACGGGATGTTGGCGAATCCTTTAAATACTACCAATACGCTCAAGGTGACTCTTGATGTTTCTGGTGTTTTTGTAAACCAGGCGCAGGTAACCATTCCTGATCTACCAGCAGACAACGGAACGGTTCATGTTTTGGATGCAGTGGTTCTTCCAAGCACAACTGTTGCTGACGTTGCCATCGGTTCACCGGCGCACACTACGCTTGTAGCGGCTGTGATCGAAGCAAGATTGTTACCAGCATTGACAAATCCGTTCTCCTCACTTAACGTTTTTGCGCCAACTGACGCAGCGTTTACAGCAGCGTTGAATGAACTTGGATTAACAGCAGCGCAACTTTTGGCTTCGGCTTCGTTGAGTGATATCCTTCTATACCACGTTCTTGGTGCAGAAGTTCTTTCAACCGATTTGTCAAACGGTATGTTGGCAACTCCATTGAACAGCGCGAACACACTAAAAGTGACGATCGATGGCTCAAATGTATTCGTTAACCAAGCACAAGTAACTGCAGCGAACCTTCCTGCAGACAATGGAACTGTTCACGTGTTGGATGGGGTAGTGTTACCGAACACGACAGTTGTTGACGTTGCGTTGGGTTCAACTGCACACACCACACTTGTTACAGCGTTGATCCAGGAGCACCTGCTTCCGGTACTGACTGATCCTTATTCTCAGTTTACTGTATTCGCTCCCACGAACACAGCATTCAACAACTTGGCGACAGCGTTGGGAACAGACCTGAATGGTATTCTTGCTCTGCCAAACCTTACGGACGTGCTTACTTACCACGTTGTTGGGCAGCAAGTTTTGTCTACACAGCTTGTTGAAGGACCTGTAGCTACCGTGAACGGAACGAACATTTTCATCTTCCTTGACGGTAGTGTAGTAGTGGTAAACGATGCGAACGTAACCGCTGCTGACCTTGCATCAGACAATGGAGTAGTGCATGTTTTGGACAAGGTGCTTTTACCTTCATTTGCTTCGATCGAAGACAATGGAACACTTAACGTGTCTGTATATCCAAATCCTGCTGTTAACGAGTTGATGATCGACGGAGCATCGGATGTAGTTTACACGCTTGTTGATATGACAGGACGTAAAGTCGCAGGTGGACAGCTGATGAACGGAAAGATCACGATAGAAAATATCAATTCCGGTACTTACATGCTGAACTTGCAGACAGAATCCGGAATGCAAACACTTCAGGTAGTTAAGCAATAATCTGATTTCTCTTCCAAATACCAGACAGAGGAGCCTTTTGGTTCCTCTGTTTTTTTGTGCTCATTTGGAAAGTAGGTCAAGTCGAAATACTTTTGGGCAAAATCCTGGCCATGAGTACTCTTGCTCTGTTGATTCTTTGTTGTCTCACACTCTCATCAGGCTTGAACGCACATCCTCGCCAAAACATCGCGGCAGGATTGCAACAAATCCTGGAGGAGGCACTTCCAGCCTGCTGGTGATCGGCGGGAAAAAGGCCTGAAACGTTATTTCTTTTAAATTAGCAGTCAAATTCAAGAATTCGTATGGGCACGGGCAAACTGCACATTTACAATAGTCTCAGCGGACAAAAGGAGAAGTTCGAACCATTGCATCACAATAGGGTTGGTATGTATGTATGTGGTCCAACGCTCTATAGCGAACCACACATGGGGAACATGCGAACCTTCATTAATTTCGACATGATCTACCGCTACCTGTTGAAGTCGGGTTTCCAGGTGAAGTATGTGCGCAACATTACCGATGCGGGGCATATCACGAACAGTGCGGGAGTCGCGGAGGACAGTATCGGAAAAGCTGCAAGACTGGAGCAGGTGCAATCGCTGGAGATCGTTTACAAATACAATGTCAAGTTCCAGAACCTACAACGCACCTACAACATGCTCCCGCCAAGCATAGAGCCAACGGCAACTCAGCACATCCAGGAACAGATTGAGATCATTGAGAAGATCATTGAAAATGGCTATGCCTATGTGGTGAACGGATCTGTCTATTTCGACGTACGCAAGTACAGTGAAAAATACAATTATGGAATCCTCAGCGGAAGAAAGATCGATGAACTGGAAGAGGAAACACGCGTACTGAATGCTCAGGATGAAAAGCGTTTTTTTGCCGATTTTGCGCTCTGGAAGAAGGCGAATCCCGAAGACATGCAGATCTGGCGCTCTCCCTGGGGTGAAGGCAATCCGGGATGGCACATTGAATGCACGGCAATGAGCACCAAATACCTGGGGTCTCAGTTCGATATACACGGAGGAGGCATGGACCTTAAATTTCCACACCACGAGGATGAAATAGCACAGAATTGTGGTTCACTGGGCTGTAACCCGGCCAAGTACTGGATGCATGCAAACATGCTGAACGTCAACGGACAGAAGATGAGCAAATCCTTCGGGAACTATTTCTTGCCGATGGAGATCGTTGAAGGAACGACAACCCTCTTTGATAAACCCTATTCGCCGAATGTGATCCGTTTTTGTATGATGCAGGCACACTACAGAAGCACCCTGGATCTTACTCCGGATTCACTCAATGCAGCTGAAAAAGGATACAGCCGATTGTCCGATGCGATGATGTTGCTGGACAAACTGGATCTGTCAACCTCTTCCTCATTCGATGCAGTTGAATTGGTTGATAGCTTCCATTCGGCCATGGACGATGACTTCAATGCACCGATCCTTATAGCTAACCTGTTCGAGGCTGTGCGACTGATCAACCTGGTGAATGACGGTAAAGAGACCATTTCTGAGGCAGATCGACTTACCCTGAAGGCACAAATGTTCTCTTTTGTGGAGGATGTTCTGGGACTTCAGGTCGGTGTAGCGAACAGCGATTCCAAGTTGGCTCCCGTTATGGATCTCGTACTTGACCTTCGTCAACAGGCCCGGGCCAACAAAGACTGGGCACTATCCGATAAGATACGTGACGGATTGGCTGCCGCGGGTATCACGATCAAGGATTCAAAGGACAGCACTACCTGGAGTTGACGATGCGGTTCAAGACTATCGCAGAAAAATTCTCCTTCCCGGGGCCTGTTGCGCTCCTATTTTTTCTGATCTGCCTGGGCACATTCTTTTTGAACTTCCCTTTCGGTGCGAAGATAAAGTACATTTGGTCGGACGCTGAAGGCTATTATCAATATTTACCCGCCATATTTAGTGGTGGAGATCTCAAGCACCTTCCTTATGCAGTGCCTCTCGAAAATGGGAATACGCTCAACATCTTTCATATCGGTGTAGCCATACTGCAAGCTCCTTTTTACCTCATCGCAGAGTTTTTGGCCCCTATTTTCGGATATCCGAGGGATGGGCGCTCGGATATCTACATGTTTCTTCTTGGCATCGGCGCTTCTGTTTATCTCGCACTCGGACTATTTTTCATCCAATTGTTCCTTCGAAACTTTTTCGAAAAAGGCGTCATTTTAATCAGCGTAATTGGGGTGTTTTTTGGGTCGAACCTCTATTACTATTCAACCCTTGAAGTAGGCATGTCGCATGTCTATTCCTTCTTCTTGTTCAGCTTGTTTCTCTTCCTGACACACCGGTTTCATGAATCTCAGACTTTTTCTAGGGCAATAATGCTCGGATTGATCGCCGGACTGATCATCGTGATCCGTCCAAACAACGGCATTGTCATTCTGGCACTGATTTTTTACGGGCTTAATTCATTAAAAGAAGTTGGTCCTCGAATGACCTGGTGGATAAGACAGTATAAGCTGGTGCTAACCATGCTCGGAGCAGCATTCTTTATTACCTTTTTCCAGATGTGGTACTGGTATACCGTCGCCGGGAAATGGATACTGTTTTCGTATGGACAGATCGGACAGCAATTCTTTTGGACGAAGGCAGTCATGGGGAAAGTGCTGTTTAGTCCGCAGAATGGGTTTTTCATTTATGCGCCAATTATGGCTTTTGCACTTATCGGAATCTTCTGGGGCGCTATGAAAAAACAGAATACCTTTTTCGTCTTCCTTGTGATCTGGGCACTTGCGTGGTACATTTTTTCCAGCTGGTGGTGCTGGTGGTTCGGCGGTGCCTACGGACATCGAGCCTTCATCGAGTATTTCGCCCTGTTGTTTCCTGGAATGGCTTTTTTCATCAACAAGATCAAACATAGTAAATGGGTAACCTTATCCTTCGGAAGCGTTGCATTCATCCTCCTTTTCATCAGTGTCAGAATGACCTTTCTTTACACTTCACCGTGGGATGGCCCGGAGTGGGGATGGGATGATGTTGGGCAGGTCATGCAAAATGTCTTTTTTTACTGATGCTATGCTTTATTGAACACACTGTACTGATCTTGTCTTGTTATCGAACCCTTACATTGCTCCCCATGCAGTCAGAATTGGGGATTCGGAGCGGAAGGATCCTGTCAACCAAAAGAAATTTAGATTAGCTTTACTTTACAACATCAAAATACGTACATGCTCACTCCAAAAATTGAGAAAAAGCTCTTTCTACTCGACGCATACGCACTGATCTACCGCGCATACTTTGCCTTTGCGAAAAACCCTCGGGTCAATTCCAAAGGTCAGAATACCTCTGCCGCCTTCGGATTCACCAACGTACTGATCGACGTGATCAAGAATGAAAAACCCACGCATCTGGCCGTTGTTTTCGATCCTCCGGGGGGTTCTGTGCACCGACAGGCTGATTTTGAGGCTTACAAGGCTCACCGCGAAGAAATGCCTGAAGACATCCGCAGCATGATCCAACCCATCAAGCGCATCATCGAAGCTTTCAATGTGCCGATCCTGGAGGTGAATGGCTACGAAGCGGACGATGTGATCGGAACTCTCGCAAAAATAGCCGAAAGGAAAGGCTACACCACGTACATGATGACGCCGGACAAAGATTACGGGCAGTTGGTCTCGGAACACATCTTCATCTACAAGCCCGGACGTGGGGGAAATCCGGCTGAGATCCTCGGGGTGAAGGAAGTATGCGAGAAGTTTGAAGTAGAACATCCTTTACAAGTGATCGATATCCTCGGTTTGTGGGGAGATGCCTCCGACAATATCCCCGGTATTCCCGGTATTGGCGAAAAAACGGCCAAGTTACTCATCCAAAAATACGGATCACTCGAGCAGCTTTTAGAAAATACTCACGAACTCAAAGGAAAACAGCAGGAAAACGTGATCAACTTCGCCGATCAAGGTAAGGTATCGAAAATGCTGGCAACGATCGTAACTGATCTTGAGGTAGATTTTAACGAGGAAGCACTCATCATGTGTGATGTGGATGCAGAAAAGGTGAAGGAGATCTTTACCGAACTGGAATTTCGTAACCTGGCCAGAAGAGTCATTGGGGAAGAGATCGTTGTGACCGCTCATCCTACAGCCAACAAAGGAGAATCGGCTCAGCTCGATCTTTTCGGCGTACAAAGTATGCTGGCCGCGCAAGAACCGGAAGAAACCGCAGATCTAAAAACGATCGTGACTGAAAAACCAAGCTACCACCTCATCACTAAACCGGATGAGCGGAAGGAATTACTGGAGATCCTCTTGAAACAAAAAGAGGTATGCTTCGATACCGAAACAACTGACCTTGACGCACTGCATGCCGACCTCGTTGGGCTGGCTTTTTCATGCAAACCGAGAGAAGGATTTTACGTGGCTTTACCCAATGATTTCAGCGAAGCAAAGTCGATTTTGGAGGAGTTTAAACCCTTTTTCGAATCAGGAAAGATCGAAAAGATTGCCCACAACATCAAATACGACCTCAAAGTACTGGAGCGCTACGGAATCGATGTTCACGGCCCAACTTTCGATACTATGGTAGCACATTACCTGATCAACCCGGAATCGAAACAAAGCATGGATTTCCTGGCTGAATTCTATCTGCGCTACAAACCGATCTCCATCGAACAGCTTATCGGGAAGAAGGGAAAAGGACAAGGAAACATGCGCGATCTGAAGCCGGAAGAGGTATCGGATTATGCTTGTGAAGATGCAGATATTACATTGCAGTTGAAGCATCTTTTCGAGCCGGAGGTTAACAAGGACCATCTTAAGGAGCTTTTTTACAACCTCGAAATGCCGTTGGTGCAGGTGCTCAAGGACATGGAGCGGGAAGGAATCGCCATCGACGTTCAAGGACTCCGTGATTATTCCAAGCAGCTGGAAAAGTCGCTGCACCAACTGGAAAAAGACATCACGGAGGCAGCAGGCATGGATTTCAATTTAGATTCTCCCCGGCAGTTGGGAGAGGTGCTGTTTGACCGACTCAAGATCGATCCTAAAGCCAAGAAAACGAAAACAGGACAATATGCCACTTCCGAAGATATCCTGCAAAAGCTGGAAAAGGCCCATCCGGTGATCTCGATGATCCTGGAATATCGACAACTTCGTAAACTGAAAAGTACATACGTAGATCCGCTGCCGACCATGTGCGACAGGATCGACGGACGGGTCCATACC
>JBKCAB010000448.1:0-3144 GCA_046307935.1 Bacteroidota bacterium
TAACAAAATGTAGCAATCGTGTTCCTTGGCTTTTATTTGCAGTAGCAGCAAGCGTTTAAATGCATAAGTGCATTTCCCAAAAATACGATCGAATTCACCGGGGTGAGGCGTTAAGATTGTTTTTCGATCCACTAGTTTTAAAAGTGCTTTGTTCTCAGCGATGAGGTTCAGTGCATCGGCATCGATCACTTTGAATCCGCTATATTCTTCCAGAAGTTTGCTCAGTGTTTCCAGCGCAAGCGGATCCTTTCCGATTCCCGGACCAATTCCAATCGCATCAAACCGAGACCAATCTGTCTTTCCGGATACCGTATTTTCTGAACCGCAGTCCATACAAATTGCCTCTGGTGCAGTGCTCTGGAGAATTGAATAACCGCACCGAGGAGCCATTGTTGTCACAAGTCCAACACCTGACCTTAATGCTGCGCGGGTTGCGAGCACGGCTGCGCCTACCATCCCTTTCGAACCAGCCACCAAAAGCGCATGGCCGTAAGTGCCTTTGTGTGAGAATTTTTTTCTTTCTGGCTCCAGTTGCTCGATATCTTCCTTTGTGCTGAGGTAAAAAGTTGACGGTGCGGTATCAATAAACGCTTTGGATAGTCCAATGTCCAGGATGTGCCACGATCCAGATCTTTCTCCTGCATCAGACAATAAAAATGCCAGTTTGGGTTGTTGAAAGGTCAGGGTATGCGTAGCTAGAACGATACCATCTATGGAATTGGAACTATTATCCTCCCCAAACATTCCAGAAGGTATATCAATCGAGATCACTTCATTGGATAGCGTATTGATGAAATGAACGATCTTGAGGTAGAGTCCATCAACAGGACGGTTCAATCCATTCCCGAGAAGCGCGTCTATCAGTACGGCATGTGAAGGAATTCCATGTAAATCTTCCGGTTCAGTGATGCATGTCGCTGTAATATTTACTTCTCTTAGTCTTTCGAGATTGATCTGGAAGTCATTGCTCCCTGTTTCAGGATCACCTGCAATACGGATATCAATAGTAGAAAAACCGTGGATTGATAGCAGGCGTGCTATGGCAAGTCCGTCACCACCATTGTTGCCTGTTCCACAAAAGAAAACTAGAGGAAGATCCTTTCTTACTTTGTCCGATATCCATATTGCGCAGGCTTCGGCAGCTCTCTCCATCAGATCGGTCGACGAGATCGGTTCATGCCGGATCGTAAATTTGTCGGCCTCTCGGATCTGATCAGTAGAAAGCACCTTGATTGCCATGGTCAATACGGAGCTCAGATAAACGTGTCATTCCCAGGGCTTGGTGACGATCTTCTTGAATCCTGAACGATCGAATTTCTTTTCGTTAATACCGTCATATTCTTTGATCATATTGCCGTTCCACAAGTACATTACGGCGGGTGTTTCTCTGCTGGTTCCCATGGTCTGCCAGAAGGTGGCAATATCTGCTATTTTAAAAGGATACTTCGTTCCTGCAAAGGCAAAGAAATCCGGAATCAATTCCGCCTCTTCATCCATGAAAACGATCCGCACCTCAGGGAAGTCTTTGATCTCTTTTTTCATTTGTGTCAACTCTTTTGCCGTTTCTTTACAGTGATCACATCCCGGTGCAAAGAAGCAAAGGATCTTCCGTCCCTTGTCTATATCGGCATACCAATTGGCATAGCCTGACCTTTTTGATTTTGGTTCCTTTATCGCTACTTTTTCCGGAGTCTGCTTTTTTCCGGTTGAGTCAGCGCGTTCAGCTGGTTGCGTGACGACCGAATCAACTTCAGCAACAAGGGAATCTTCTGTTGCATATGCTTCGAAAGCTGCTACTTGTGTGGTTTTCTGTCGGACAGGCCCCGCCATGTAAATGGCCAAAATGCTTCCGAGTATGAGTGTTGAGATCAGATAAGCATCCTTCTTATCATCCGTTTTTTCTGTAAATCTGTATAGGTAAGCGATCATACCTATAGCCAGAAGGTTCTTGACCAGCGCCTGCACCGGAGTCATAGGAATCAAAGCCCCGAAGCAACCACAATTTCCAACATTCCCTGTTGTCGCGATCTCATAGGTCAGTTGAGCAGAAAAGAGGAAGAGCATCAAAAATGAGAGCGGCAGCACGAGACGCTTAAAATAGTGTGGTTGTAGTAATCCGATACCGAGCGCCAGCTCGCATCCGATAAGCGTTCTGGAGAAATGACTTGCCCAAAACTCGCTGAACCCCATTGGTATCAGTTGTTTGTTCTCGAATGTTGTCAGCGCGAAATGGGGTGAAAAATCAATGAATGGAAATTCCGGGATCCAACCTTTCGCAATTTTTGCGACCGCTGAAATTAAGAACATGAAAGCAAGGATAGCCCTCAAGCTCCATTTGATCCTGTTTTGCGTTTGCTGATCGATAGCCATAGTCATTTCTTTAGTTAAATTATTTATTCGCTCTGAAACAAAAATACGAAGCTATGACGAAGGATAGGGGTCAGGGTAGCCCAAGAATTTGACATTAACACTTTTTTAACCTGAGGTGGTCGTTATTTTTTAATGACCTTGATCACCTCGTTGAAGGCATCACTTTCTATTCGCACAAAGTACATTCCGCAGGGGAAAGGTAAGTGGAATGTCTCTTCGATCATCGTGTCACCGTTGTACAATTCGATGGTATTTCCAGAGGCGTCTGTGATGGTTATGGCAACATTCTCCAATGGACGTGAGAATCGAACCGTTATGTGGTCTGTTGTGGGATTTGGAAAGACGATCACTTCATCAAGATTCCGGGAATCGACTCCCAAGATCGCAGTGAAGCCAATTCCGCCATCCGATGTGTAAAGTGTGATCCTGTAATACGAAATCCCACTGATCGGATCATCATCGATGAAGACATAATGAGTTACTTCACCTCCCGGATTTCTTGCTTCCAACTGGCCTAAGTTTTCCCAATTATTTCCATCTTTTGATCGATCGAGGAGGTAATATTCACCCATTTCTTCTGCAAAGGTGTACCAATTGATGAAGTAAGAACCATTTTGCTGCACCAGATTGAATGATAACAATTCTGCTGAAAGTGGAGCGAGCTTGCAATTTTCATAGGCTTCCAAACAATTTTCATCATTTGAAAGGCCGAAAGTTGTTCCACTTGAACACCAGCTGAGTGTTGCTTCCCAAAATCCTTCATTGATGATATTC
>JBKCAB010000449.1:0-375 GCA_046307935.1 Bacteroidota bacterium
ACCAAAGATCGTCCGGAATACGAATTCACAACAACAGACCGAATTACGCATGAACTTTGGGTGCTGAATGCAGCACAAACGGAAACCATGCAAGCTGCTTTCGCTCCATTAAAGGCTACTTACATTGCCGATGGACATCACCGTTCAGCATCTTCGGCTCGATTGAAACATATTCGGAGGGAACGGAATGATCCTTACTTCGCCAATGAAGACCATTTTTTGGCCTTCTTTATCGATGAAGAACGTCTGAAGATCCTTGAATTCAACCGGCTTGTGAGTGACCTAAATGGGTTGAGTGACATTGAATTCATCGAAAAGCTGAAGTCTGACTTCAATGTTGAAAGGTTGAATTCGGCGCAGAAACCGACACAAGAG
>JBKCAB010000450.1:0-532 GCA_046307935.1 Bacteroidota bacterium
GGACAGTGGGACCGCGAAGGAGCAGAAAAGCAGGAAAAGAACACGATCGTACATTCGTTCAATCGCAATTTCTCCAAACGTGCCGACGGTAATCCCAATACCCACGCTTTCGTGACTTCCCCGGAAATGGTGGCAGCACTGGCGATCGCGGGAGATCTGGGCTTCAATCCGATCACGGACTACCTTACCAATGATAAGGGTGAAAAGTTCAAGCTGGAGCCACCGGTGGGTGATGAGTTACCGAAGAAAGGGTTCGCTGTGGAGGACAACGGCTACCAGGCGCCAGCTGAAGATGGAAGCCATGTGGAAGTGCTGGTGTCCCCGACCTCCTCGCGTTTGCAGTTGCTCGAAAATTTCCCGCAATGGGACGGAAAGAACATTCTGGGGGCAAAGCTGCTCATCAAAGTGAAAGGAAAATGTACCACCGACCATATTTCCATGGCAGGTCCTTGGTTGCGTTACCGGGGGCACCTCGATAACATTTCCAACAACCTTTTGATCGGTGCAGAGAATGCCTTCAACGGAAAAGCAA
>JBKCAB010000451.1:0-4317 GCA_046307935.1 Bacteroidota bacterium
GTCATGGTGTATATTATGTTCGAATGATTCAGTCGGATTTTACAGTAACAAAACCTTTTGTGAAACTTTAGCAGAAATGAAAAAGCCAAAGCAAATAATAGCTTTGGCTTTTTTGTGAGCATGACTGGATTCGAACCAGCACACCTGTTGGCACCACCCCCTCAAGATGGCGTGTCTACCAATTTCACCACATGCGCATTGCGAAAAGAACGACTTTTTTCGGATTGCAAATATAGCGACATAAGTCATTTTTTGCAAGGATTAATCGTTGATTCAGAATTGAAATAAGCAATTCAGTTTTAAGTGTTGTTTTGCCTGCTGTATTTTGCCTTTCTAGTGTGCTGAGGGGTCTTCGCTGAAGCGTGCATCTTCGACGAATTTTTGCTTCTCCAGCTCGCTAACCTCGATGGAGAAATAACCGAATTCCTCCGAAATGACTCCGGTGATCCGATAAATACCTTTTCCATAAAATGGATATCTGCGGGCTACCTCCGGAAAATGAACTGTATCAAGAATGTCGCCCCGCTTATCGATGAAGGTGCCGAAGTACATCGTGTCGCCTTTGCTGGTAGTTGATTTTTTGATAGCTACCAGATAGCCGTATGTAGTTATTTTCAAACCGAGAAACTGGCATATTTCATATGCCATCGTATGAACCGGCGGTTGCTGTGATAACAGCTCAAAAGGATTGCACAGTGGAAAGCCCAATAGCTCCATTTGTTCGAAGGCAAGTTCCAGATCCTGTTCGGTGAGTGACGGTAACTTGAATTGTTTTCGTTCCTGTTCGAACAGCAGAGGAATGGCTTCCTTTTCTTTGATTCTATTGTGGTATAAATGAGCCTTCCACAACAGTTCTTTCCGCGTTTCAGGCAGGTCCCGTAAACCTCCGATCCGTATGATAAGAATGAGTTGATCCAACGGAATGAAACTGCGTTTAACGAGGTCTTCGAAGTTCTTGTAAGCACCATTTCTCGAACGTTCCTCCAACGCTTTTTGAATGATCTTACCCTCGAGTCCATTCACAAGGATGAAGCCCAGTACAAGCTCTGTACCGTTAAGTATGCATTCGTATGAACCATTATTCAAGGATGGAGCAACGATCGTAGCTCCCCAGGTACGCGCTTCGTGGACATACACCTCCGTTCGGTAATACCCGCCGAAATTATTAATGCATGCGGTCATGTACTCCAGCGGATAATGTGCTTTCAGATACAAACTCTGGTAGCTTTCCACGGCGTAGGAGGCGGAATGTCCTTTGGAAAAGGCATAGCCTGCAAAACTTTCGATCTGCCGCCAAATATCGTAGATGAGTTCGTTCGCAAATCCTTTTTTTCGGCAGTTACCGAAGAACGTCTCCCTCACTTTGTTGAATTCTTCGCGTGAACGGAACTTGCCCGACATGCCGCGGCGCAGTATATCTGCTTCTGCAAGGCTTAGACCCGCGAAATGATGCGCTACTTTGATCACATCTTCCTGATACACCATCACACCATAGGTGTCAGGCATGATCTCCTGCAGGATGGGGTGTGCTTCTTTCCGCTTTTCAGGAAAACGGTGACGCAGGATGTATTCCCGCATCATTCCCGATTGTGATACGCCCGGACGAATGATCGAGCTGGCGGCCACGAGACCGAGATAGGTGTCGACCTGCAGCTTGACCATCAGCATTCGCATCGCCGGTGACTCGACATAAAAACAGCCCATAGCACGGGCGGATCGGAGTAATTCCTTGATCTTTTCATCTTGTTTGAAATAGGTGATGTCATGGATGTCGTGAGGGGGATTCTCCGGCTGGTTGTGGGCGATCACTTCGAGTGTGTCGTGGATCTTTCCCAATCCGCGCTGACTGAGGACATCGAACTTGTAAAGCCCTACATCTTCTGCTTCGAGCATGGAGAATTGCGTCGTAGGGTAACCTTTCGGTGGCATGAAAGTGCCGGAATACCAGGTGATCGGTCTTTCACTAATCACGATCCCGCCCGCATGCACGCTGAGGTGGGAGGGGAGTCCGTGGATGTACTTGCTGTACTTAATGACCAGTTGGGACAGTTGATCGAGTCGGTTGAAGTCGAACTTGCCCTTGCTGAGGATGTCGATCTCTGATTTTGGCAGACCGAATACCTTTCCCAACTCGCGAACGGCGGCACTGTACTGAAAGGTGTTGTATGTACACAAGAGCGCAGCATTCGGATAGCGGTCGAAGATGTAGCGAGTCACATCATCGCGGTCCTTCCAGGAGAAATCGATATCAAAATCCAGCGGATTCTTTCGGTAGAGGTTGATGAAACGCTCGAAATAGAGATCCAGTTCCAGCGGGTCGACATCGGTGATCCGTAGCAGGTAGGCGACGATACTGTTCGCACCGCTTCCCCGACCGACATAGAAATAGCCTTTGGAGCGCGCATAGGTGGTGAAATCCCAGGCGATGAGGAAGTAGGAGAGGTAGTCCTTTTCCGCAATGATCTCGATCTCCATTTCGATCCGCGCGATGATCTCGTCGGTCACGTTGGGGTAGCGGTAATCCAGACCGTTCGCGCAGAGCTGTTTTATTAATTGGAGGTCTTCATCTTTTTTCCCGGTGTAGGTAGCGATGTTTTGCGGGCGAGCCTCGTCTCCAAATTCGAAATGTATGGAGCAGGAAGAAAGTACTTGATTCGTTCGTTCTATTAGCTCCGGAAAATTTAAAAATCGCCCATTTAATTCTCTGTACGAAATGAATTTTTCATTTTCATCGGCATGTTCTTCTTTCTGTAGTTTAGAGAGCAGCACATTGTTGTCGATCGCTCGCAAAAGGCGGTGTGCATTGAAATCTTTCTTGTTGCGAAAGGTCATGAACTCCAGAGCGATCATTCGCGAGAAATTGACCTTGTTCTTCTGTATCGTCAGGCGGGAAAGTTGTTGGCTACCAACCCCGATCCATTCATTCTCATTCAGTTTCTTCGGTTCCTTTCCCCACGGATAGATCACGATGCAATTTCCCATGTGTGGCGGTCGTTCCGGGAAGTCTTCTCCGCTGTGCAGGTGTGTGGAGAGAAAGTGATTGGCTTCGTGTATTCCTCGATTGTTCTTTGCTAGCAGCACGTAACAGCATTCCATCCCGTTGCGGATATCGATCCCGAGCTTTGGTTCTATTCCTTGCTTCTGTGACTCTCGCACATAGCTAAGGGTGGAGGAGGTAGAGTTGATATCAGCGAGGACAACATGGACATAGCCGGCCTCTTTCGTCCATTTGACGAGTTCCTCGGGTGATACGAGGCCATAGCGGAGACTGAAGTGGGATTTAAGGAACATTTCTATTTGTGTGGAAGCTAATTAGGAATGAGGGCTACCCTCGATACTATTTTCGCTGAACGAGTGTCCTGACCGAAACGCAGAGTAGCGTCAGGATGTATCGAGGTCAGCGAAAATCACTAGGTCAGTGTTAAATCCGCCGATTCGCCAATAACGGCGGCGGCTCTCCGCTGAACGGATCGTATCTTCCGATCGTACGTGCTTCCATGCCGATGGCACGCATCACGGCACGGTCACCGAATCGCTTCCGGATCTTGTCTAAGGCGTTGTATAGTTCTGAATAGCGTGTGCCGTAATCGAAGAGGTTCAACTGATGGTGACCTGCGACGAGTGAGCTGTAGCGCACACCAATCAAACGTACCAGTATACGACGGTTGTAGAGACGGTCGAATAGTTCTGAAACGATCGGTAGCAGTTCGTGCTCGGCGGCAGTGTAGGGAATGTGTTTCTGTAGTGTCTGGGTCTGGAAATCGGAATAACGGATCTTCACTGTCACACAAGCGGTGAGCTTGTTGCCACGTCGCAGCTGAAATGCAAGGTTCTCAGCCATAGCGGCCATAATTCCCTTGAGCTTTTGTACGTCGATCGTGTCGTGATCGAAGGTGCGTTCGGTGGAGATCGATTTCCGTTCGTTGTACTGCTCTACAGGTGAATTGTCGATCCCTTGCGCTTTCTTCCAGATCCCGATACCGTTCTGACCGAGGGCGCTTTCCATCATCTCCATAGGCATCTCCTGTACTGTCTGGATTTTTCGCACGCCGAGGTTGCAGAGTGTCTGGTAGGTCTTCAGTCCGACCATCGGTATCTTCTGCACGGAGAGCGGACCCAGAAACCCCTTCTCGTTGCCGTAGTCAATCATCAGTTGGTTGTTCGGTTTGGCTTCACCCGTGGCGATCTTTGATACGGTCTTGTTCTGTGAGAGTCCGAAAGAGATCGGAAGTCCTGTTTCCTTGATGATTCTTTGCCGTAGTTCTGCCGCATATTTCATCGTTCCGAAGAATTTATCCATCCCGGAGAGGTCCATAT
>JBKCAB010000452.1:0-2108 GCA_046307935.1 Bacteroidota bacterium
GATCACTCAACGCAACAGTAACTTTCAGGAGGGAGGTGAGACGCTTGCATGGCGTTATCTTGAAAGCTTTCTGAAAGGGCGATATATCAATTACAGTAAACACATTTCAAAACCTGAATTGAGTCGGAAAGGCTGCAGCCGACTTTCTCCTTATCTCGCATACGGTAATATTTCCATGCGCATGGTCTATCGCTATACTATGCAACACTATGATAAAGCAAAGAACAAGCGTGCACTCTCCAATTTCATCTCCCGGCTGCACTGGCACTGTCACTTCATTCAAAAGTTCGAGGACGAATGCCGCCTGGAATTTGAAAATGTCAACCGTGCGTACGATCGGCTAATAAAACCGCGCAACGAAGACTACATCCTTGCTTGGCAACAGGGCATGACGGGAGTACCGATCGTAGATGCCTGCATGCGCTGTGTCGTTCAGACCGGTTACCTCAATTTCCGTATGCGCGCCATGGTGGTTTCTTTTTTTGTTTTTAATCTTTGGCAGGACTGGAGGGATTTGCATTTTCTCGCCAGGCAATTCCTTGATTACGAACCGGGCATCCATTATCCTCAATTACAAATGCAATCGGGAGTGACGGGTATCAATACGATCCGGATCTACAATCCGATCAAGAATTCAGAGGATCATGACCCAGAAGGTGTTTTCATCCGTAAATGGTTGCCAGCGCTTCAAGAAGTTCCTGATCACCTGATCCATGAACCATGGAAACTCAGTCCGATCGAACAGGAATTCTACCACTGCCGGATCGGGATCGATTATCCAGCGCCCATAGTGGATGTTGAAGGATCTCGTAAACAAGCCAGTGATATCGTGTACGCTTTTCGCAAAGAAGCTTTTGTGAAGGAGGAGGGACAGCGAATCCTGAAGAAACATGTGAGCAATCCCCGAAATGGAGCACGTAAAAAAGGTCAGGAACAGCTGAACATTCCGCTGGACTGAAGTGTTCTAACTTGGTGATGAAAGCGGTGAAGAAACAGCACCTTCCTGAAAAGATCTGTACAGTATGTGGCCGTCCTTTTTCTTGGAGAAAGAAGTGGGAAAAGGTCTGGGAAGAGGTGAAATATTGCAGTGACCGTTGTCGTATGAATCGTTCAGTGAATGTCCGCTAATAGAAAGATACTCCGTTTGATCCTCGGTGATCAGTTGAACATGGACCATTCGTGGTTCAGCGCGGTTGATCCGGATGTGACATACGTACTCATGGAACTTCGTTCAGAAACGGATTATGTCGTCCATCACATTCAAAAGGTCGTTGGTTTTTTCGCTGCTATGCGTCAGTTTGCTCTCGAGTTGGAAACAGCAGGTCATCAGGTGATCTATCTCCGTTTGAATAATCCTCAGAATAAACATTCTTTCTCAGCGAACTGCAGAGCACTTATCGAAACACATGATTTTACGCATTTCGAATACCAGCTTCCGGATGAATACCGTGTTGATCAGCATTTGCAGGCTTTCACTCTTTCGCTGGCAATTACTTTCGAAGTGTACGATACTGAACACTTCTTTACCACTCGATCAACACTCTCGGAGATCTTCAAAGGAAAGAAGACCTACCTTATGGAAAGTTTTTACCGAAAGGTTCGCAAAGAAAACGACGTTCTCATGGTGGGTGATGAACCACTTACCGGTCAATGGAACTATGACCATGACAACCGAAAAAAGTTACCTAAGGAGCATGTGGTGACGCCTCCAATATTATTCCGCAATGATGTTTCGGCTATTGCAGAAGAAATTAGTTCCGCAGGGATTTCAACTATCGGGAGTCTTAATCCCAAGCAATTCATTTGGCCCGTAAGTCGCGCACAATCCTTGGAAACACTGAATTTCTTCGTTTCGGAGTGTTTGCCCCTGTTTGGTACTTTTGAAGATACCATGACAGTAAACTCGTGGTCGGTGTATCATTCTCGCCTTTCTTTTTCGATGAATGTCAAAATGATCTCTCCACGGGAAGTGATCGATGTAGCGGTTGAGGCATGGAAAGCAGATCCGGAACGGATCACCTTCAATCAGCTGGAAGGATTCGTTCGGCAGATCATAGGCTGGAGAGAGTTCATGCGCGGTGTGTATTGGGCAAAAATGCCGGAATATG
>JBKCAB010000453.1:0-1612 GCA_046307935.1 Bacteroidota bacterium
ATCCTGAACTTTCCGATGAAGATCAACGACCGACTGTCGGGCCTGTTCAACTATGCATCCAGCGGAAACACTGCACCTAACGCTCAAGTGAAACAAGCTTTTTCAGAACTGAAAGTTCTTGCTGATAGCTACCTGAAAAGCTATGAGACTATTCTCAGCAAGGACGTTGCAGAGCTGAACACTAAGATCAAGTCAAGTTCTTTGCCCGTTATTGGTTTGCCGATAAAGAATTAACGAATGAACCGTTTTCGGATTTTATTCCTGACACTAGTGCTCGCACAAATTGCTTGTATGGCATCAGCACAGCAGAAACTGGATAAAAAACTCACCAAAGAAATAGCCCTAATGGATACAACGTCAATGTTTACGGTCGAGATCTGGAGTGATATCGTTTGCCCTTTTTGTTACCTGGGAAAACGCAAATTCGAAGCTGCCCTGGAACAGTTTCCGGAACGCGACCAGGTGAGGGTGGTCTGGAAAAGCTTTCAATTGAATCCGGATGTCATGACCGACACCAGCATCACGGTGTACGAGCACCTCAGCCGCTCCAAGGGGATCAGTGAGGACGTGGCGCGTCAAATGGCAGAAGGGGTAACGGAAAGGGCCAGAGAGGTCGGGCTGCACTACGATTTCGACAAAGCCGTCGTTGCCAATACCTTTAAAGCACATTGTTTATTGCATCTTGCGAAAGAAAAGGGGCTTCAGAACGAAATGAAGGAACGTTTACTCAAGGCGTATTTCATCGAAGGAAAAAATGTGGACGATACTGAAATACTGGTTAATACGGGAATTGAGATCGGACTGAACGGCGCCGAGATCCGCGAAAAACTGAACGCTGAAGAGTACCGTGCAGCGGTGCAGGAGGACATGGATCTTGCGCAGCGCTTCGGTATCCGAGGAGTACCTTTCTTCGTTTTTGATCGTAAATATGCGGTAAGTGGTGCCCAGGAAAGTAATGTTTTTCTGCAGACCCTTCAAAATGCATACAAAGAATGGAAAAAAGATAATTCTGAAGCAACGTACAAATAATTCAGGTCAGAATTGAACGCCACAAAGATTGCACTTCGTCAGATGACACACTCCAATTGGAGCCTCAAGGAACACTCATTTTTCTTTAAATTGTTTCCCTTTTTTCGCGTAATTCATGTCTGTTCAATTGTTTTTAATTGAAACTCATTTATCTGATAATCTGCTGTTTGTTTAGTTATCTCACATCTTTTGATATCATGTTTTATGCATATCATCTAATATTTTAATAAAACTTATGCTTTCTCAGTTGTTTATAGTTTAATCACTTAAACAAGGTATTATGAGTTCAAAAGCACTGTTATTTACATCTATGGTAACCACCCTATTAACTTCATGCGCCGTCATACGGCCGGGTGAGGTCGGGATGAAGCAAAAGTTCGGGAAGCTGAGCGATCCCAAAGAAAATGGCGTTATCGGATACAACCCATTTATCGCTAAGGTCATCAAACTGCGCACACAGACAACGAACATCGAGGTTTTGATCAATCTTCCCAGTAAGGAAGGTCTCACCATCAAATCGGAAATATCCATTCTCTACAATATCAATCCGAAAGCTGCCAAAAAGATCATCAATGAAATAGGC
>JBKCAB010000454.1:0-6137 GCA_046307935.1 Bacteroidota bacterium
TGTCAATTGGCCATCCAGTTTGCAAGGCGGTGGATGGTGGGCTGAACCCGAACCAAAGAAACGCAATGAACATTATGAATCACAAAAAAGAGAACTCATTCGTTTCTTTGAAATGGCAAAAGCATACACAAAAGCCAACAAACCCGAATTTGACCAGCGTTTAGAGGCCATGAAAGCCTGTTTCAAGGGAACAAAACGCGTCTATTTTCATGCAAATGAATTGCAACAGCTTTTGGATGTTATCGACCTTGCAAAAGCGCTTGAACTGCAGTTTCCGGTGATCATTGGCGGGTATGACAGCCATTTACTCGGCAGAAGACTTTTAGACTCAGGAATACCGGTTATGGTTCAACGCATCCATTCCCTTCCCGAAAATGACGATGATCCGATCGACCTTCCGTTCAGATTACCTGCATTACTTCAGGAGCAAGGTGTCAAATTCTGCATTCAGAATGCAGGGGACATGGAGGCAATGAATGCACGCAATCTGCCCTTTCAAGCCGGCACTGCTATGGCATACGGACTAACGCCTGAACAAGCCGTTAGAGCGATCTCGCTCAGTGCAGCAGAAATCATTGGGATAGATAAGGAATTCGGCAGCATTGAAATTGGAAAGTCAGCCACCCTCTTCGTCTCTGAAGGACCGGCAATGGATATCAGAACAAATAAGATTACCCATTTACTTGTCAAGGGCCAATTCATTTCACCTGATAATTTTCAGACCGAACTGTACCGGAAGTACAGCGAAAAGTACAGTGAGAAGTGAACTATTATCATTTAATTCAGGAACGAATGATTAATTTTGATTCATTACATTTATTTTAACTTAAATCATACAGATATGGCTTTCGAACTACCAGCACTTCCCTATGCCTATGATGCACTGGAACCGCACATTGATGCGCGTACCATGGAGATTCATCACACCAAGCACCACCAGGCCTACATTAACAACCTCAATGCAGCGATCGCAGGAACAGACCTTGAACACAAGTCGATCGAGGAGATCCTGAAAGCATGCATGGACAAGCCGGCAGTGCGTAACAACGGCGGAGGTTACTGGAATCATAATCTTTTCTGGGAGATCATGGGACCTAACAAAGGTGGTCAGCCCGGAGGTGATCTGGGAGCTGCGATTGACGCTGCTTTCGGTTCTTTCGATAAATTCAAGGAGGAATTCTCCAAGGCCGCAGCCACCCGTTTCGGATCAGGATGGGCATGGTTGTGTGTAACCGACGGAAAACTGGAGATCTGTTCAACACCGAACCAGGATAATCCGTTGATGGGTGAAGGATGCAAAGGTACTGCGATCATGGGTATTGATGTATGGGAGCATGCCTATTATCTCCACTACCAGAATCGCCGGCCGGATTATATCACTGCATTCTTCAATGTCATCAATTGGGATGCAGTGGCTCAAAGGTATGCTGCTGCACTGTAAAAACAGATAAGTGTCTTTTGCGAGGGCTTCTTATGGGAGCCCTTTTTTTGTAACCATACACTAGCGGATAATTATAGGAGAAATCCACGCTCCTCATGAATCCATATATCAAGAAAAGTGCGCTGCACTTAGGGATTTTGCTGATTGCATCTGCATTTGTGGCTTTCAATATGCAGAAAACGCAAAATTCAATTGCGTTAGGAGAAGCACTCGCGGCAGGGAAGATCACTGCGCACGCAGCTACAAACGGCACTTACTCGGGTAAAGGAATCCAACTCAGTTTAGCGAACAAGACCTCATCGGAAATGCATTTGTTGATACCCGCGGGCACACTTTTTAATCCGGAGAATAAAGAGGAGCAAGAGCTGATTACCACCCAGGATGAGCTACTAGTTCTTCAGCCAAGAAGCCAGACTACAGCGACACTTACAGTGAATTGTATAGAGGCCGATGATCGTTGCCCGTCTCAAAGCGGAAAATGTTCCATTGGTAAAGTAAGTGATCCAAAGTTGATCAAACTGATCGCAGAATTGCGCAATTACAAGCTGTCGAGTTCAACCGTTCAGGATGCAATTTGGGCAGTCACCGACAACCGTCCGCTATCCAACATCGACCGGACAACACCGGCAGAGGAGCGAATAAGAACTTTTGTTGCAGCGCTCACCGGTCAAAAAGATGTTTGGTATTCAACCCCGCAGAACCGAACAGTCGACAACTCCGGAAACATTGTAAGTGAAACGGTTACCATTCGGGGAAATATCAGCTATACAGCGAACAAAGGAATGCAGGTGTATAATGAGGTCGTTAAGGAAAATGGAACCCGAATTCACAAGACCGAGATCATGAAAGCACCGATCAACGGAAAAGTTGAATTTACATTTACGCTTCGGGTGAAAGGATGGGAAAAAGGGAATTATCTCATCAAAGTAAAGGAAGGGGATCGCGTGATCGCTGATTATCCTTTCTCGATCTAAGAAAATCTAAAAAATTGCTTGTTGAAACCGCGAGTAGGATCAACAATACGGGCAAAAGAGGTGTTAGGTAGCGCTCTTCGTTCATGCGCTGAAAAAAGAATAAATAGCAAAAATAGGTCAGAACCCCCGCGGCTATCCACCTTAAAGAGAAGTGATTTCGGATAAAGAGGACATATACACAAGACACTGCTCCAAGGTTGATGATCAGTACCGAGAGGTAACGAATCAATTCCATCAACAATGAACCGCGAAAAGTCTCCTGGAACACAAACAGGTTCAATTGGGATTTACTCAATAAATAAACAGCAGAGTTAACGGGCGTTTTCACATAGAAATCGAATTTGAATTCCTTTCTCAAATCATTTCTGATCGCATCAACGGTGTAAACAAATTTACTTTCCAATTGCTTAAATGCAATCGAACGTCCATAATCTTTTCGCTGATAAAGGACATTAAAGGCTTCCAATACAGGAGCGACCCTGGAACGGAATGGATCAGGAACTTCCAAAGCGATCTGTGCAACCTCCTCATTATTTTGAGCTGCACAAATCCCATGAATGATACTGTGAAAGTGCTCTCCATCGTGCTCCCAGATCCTGAACAGATCAGTTAAGGCCCTGTGACCGGGACGATACAGCGATTGGTTTGTGTCAGAATAGATCGGATGGATTCCGGGAAATTCGCCAGCGATCATCGTATTTCGGAACATCCAAAACATGAATGGTATTCCACTGATCAGGATTATTGCTGACATCTTATATTCCTTTCTGATCAATGAAAGCATCAGAAATAGTGAGGGTATGAATAGCAATTGAGGGCGAACCAACAATATCAATGCAAGAGAGACAAATGTTTGCGTTTTGTTCGCAGAAAGGTTACTGTAAATGGCAAAGATCACCAGGAAAGGGGTTATCCCTTCCGTAATTGAGAAGTAGATGAACCCACTATAAATTGGTAGCAATGCAAAAATCCCAGTAAAGACTAACGTCAATTTTTGGGTCATATTGATTAATCTCAGGATCTTCCCCAGAAGGAAAACGGATAAAAAGAAGCAGATGATCTGAAGAACCTTTAGCGCAATAAAGGCATCATTTCCCAGGAAAAAATAAAAAACACCGAAGATCATACCGTATCCGGGAGGGCGCTGATAATACCTTGAAAGTCCAACTGAGTTATCCGCCCAAACGCCGTTAACAATAAAGTTTTTTGGTGGACTTAAATAGCTGGCATCATCAGCCGTTTCGATCATCCCTGAAACAGGTTGAACTGTACCGTTGGGAAACAGGTAATGCAAATTGATCTGCTGCCAAATAACCGCCAGAAGAGTTGCAGTTAGCGCAAAAAAGAATAGCTTTCGGCTAAAGGTCAAATCAAGCCGGATCAGGTGAATTTACCGCTTGAACAGATCGGATCTCGGGAGCGACTTTCTTAACTGCCTCCTCCAAACCGGCCTTCAATGTCATCATACTCATCGAACAGTCGCTGCAAGCTCCTTTCAACCGAACAAGTACAACCGCATCGTCGGTAATTTCGACAAGTTCCATATCGCCCCCGTCGGCATGAAGAAAGGGCCTCAGCTGATCCAGTGAAGCATTGATCTTTTCAGTTAGTTCTTCCTTGTTCAAGGTCATATCTTTTCAGGTTGAACTTTACCAGAAACAGCCGGTGAAGCAACATTTGTAACAAAATTACGAACTAATTCCTCAAAGGCTTCTGCCATAGGCGTGTTTTCCTGATAAACAGCCGGTCTGCCGCTATCACCTGCCTCACGCACACTTTGCACCAGTGGAAGCGCACCCAAAAATGGAACTCCCATACCTTCAGCAAGATTTTTTGCACCATCTCTTCCAAAAATATAATACTTATTTTCTGGAAGTTCGGCTGGTGTGAACCATGCCATATTTTCAACAATCCCAACGATAGGCACTTTCATACCTTCCATCTTGAACATATTCACCCCTCTTCGCGCATCTGCCAACGCAACTTCCTGAGGGGTACTGACGATAACAACACCGTCCAGAGGAACTGTTTGAACGAGCGACAGATGAATATCACCCGTACCTGGTGGCAGATCGATCAACAAATAATCGAGTTCACCCCAGTTCGCATCGGTAAAAAGCTGCGTGAGCGCCTTTGCGGCCATCGGACCTCTCCAGACTACTGCATTGTTCTGATCCGTGAAGAAACCAATGGATAAAATCTTTATTCCCAAATTCTCAACAGGCTGGATCATGGATTGACCATCTACTTCAGTCATGGAAGGACGTTCGTTCACCACATCGAACATAGTCGGCATGGACGGTCCGTAAATATCTGCATCGACAATACCTACCTTGTAACCCAGCAGCGAAAGACCACCGGCAATGTTTGCCGTTACTGTAGACTTTCCTACACCGCCTTTACCAGAGGCAATAGCGATGATGTTCCGGACGTCAGGGAGTATCTTCCTGCGGGCTTTTTTCGCTTCTGCAGAGATTGGTTTCACACTGCATTCCACTTTTAGATCATCGCCAAAAACTCGCTTCAAATTGAATTCGACAGCTTCCTGCATTCGTTTTCGGGCATGCAAGGCAGGATTAGAAACATTCACCGTTAATGAAACAAAACCACGGTCAACCGTAAGTTCATCAACAAGATTGAGGGTTACAATATCCTTCTTGAGATCGGGTTCAGTGATATTGCTCAAGATGCTGAGGACATTTTCCCTATTTAATTCCATAATCACAAAAATATAGAAAAGCGAATTTCAGTTAGAACCCGTGAAACATTAAAAAGTTCAGGTCTCTTTATTTTTCTTTGATCGGTTTGAAGGACTTTATCGTTTTGGCCATCAATTGAATGATGACTTTCTCATATCCTTCATCCCTGCTTCGGAGCTCATAAGTGATGCCATCTATCACTTTTTGACCAAATACATGGTAAGATTTGTGTTCGTATCCCACAGTTGGAGAGGCATTTTTCGAACCACGAACGATGAGGGTTTGCTCGTAAAGGATCAAATCTTTTTCGTCGATTAGGTACCTTATCTTGAAATGTCCATATTCTTTCAGCTCTTTCTTTTTTGTCTCTACTCGGTCCGTATAGTCACCGTAATCTTCAATGTGAAGATGGAAATTCGGCCCAACGTGTATATCCCACTTGAAATCACCTTCGGTATGGATAACTTCAGGCTTGGTAGAAGCTCCAATATTCGCTGTTTCATCGGGCAACATAACCATGGCATTGATACCGTGATCCGCAAGACTTATACCCTTGAACTCATAATAGTCGTTGTCAAGTTCCAAACGTTCTTCATTCGAATCAGCCGACTCGGTTTTACAACCACTGAAAAATGTGGTCAAAAAAATGAGTGCGCTCAATGGAAGGAAATTTCGAAAAAAGGCGCCATTCCAAAGCATTATTTCGAATTTTAACAATTACCGACAAATATAACCGAAAAATTGGCACAACAGAAGAAACATTTTGCGTCTAACTTTGTTTATCAAGATACTAGTTCAGAAGATCAACATGGGAGAATATAAGATCCGGGATTTGGAGACGCTTACAGGTGTCAAGGCACATACCTTGCGCATCTGGGAAAAGCGTTACGGGCTTATACGTCCTGAACGGACAGATACTCAAATCAGGACGTATTCTGACCATGAGCTCGTGACTTTACTCAACGTGGCTCTTTTAAATAAAAATGGGCTGAAAATCAGTAAAATAGCACGAATGACGCCAGA
>JBKCAB010000455.1:0-2445 GCA_046307935.1 Bacteroidota bacterium
ACAGGCAGCCATCCATGGCCCTATCGAAACGATCTCCCGCGGAAGCTCACTAAAATTGTGTATGGTTGCTGAAGGTGAAGCAGACTGTTATCCGCGCTTTGCTCCAACTATGGAATGGGACACCGCAGCTGGTCAGGCAATTTGCATGTATTCCGGCGCTCAGGTCATCGACTGGAAAACCGGACAAAGCATGCGCTACAATAAGGAAAAACTACTGAACAACTGGTTTTTGGTTAGAAGAGAGCAGTGATCACCAGCTCAACTTGATGGTCTGTTTGCCTTCTGCACTGCTTACAAGAACGAAATAAATGCCCCTCGGTTGATCCGAGAGATCTACTTTGATTTGGTTATCTTCTAAATGCAGTATCTGTTCAGTATTCAGATCTCGACCATCTGACGTGAGCACCCGTACTTCCTCAGGAAGGGCAGACAGTTCCAATAAATATCCATATTCATGTGCCTCGACGCGGAAAAACGGATCGGAAACCTCAACTATTTCGCTTGTGAGGATCTCAACCAGAGAAACAAGCGTATCACTTCCGCATTCATTTGAGACGATCAGTTCTACCTGATAGTTCCCCGGTGCTGAATAGGCATGTATCGGATGCTGGTCCGCGGAGTTTGTCCCATCCCCGAAATCCCATGAATAGTTTTGTGCTCGCCAGCTTTGATCCGTAAAACTTACTGTTTGTCCATTTACAACCAGTGTAAAATTTGCGATAGCAATATCTTCGGTGGAACGCAAATGCCAAAGGTCTAAACTGTCCAATACAGCAAGGGTAGCAGCCTCCTGCATGATGCCTGCCGTGGCAGCATCGAGCCCTGCAAGATATGTTGCACCAACCGGACTCTTCCTGAAGAGCGATGCATAAAAAGTACAAGCAGCCAGATAGGAACCTGCTAAACTCGGATGTGATCCGTCGGAATAAAGCTGAATTGCAGGATAATTGTCTCTCACATATTTCCATGCTGAACCAACTGGAGAAACACATGCTTGGGCTGAATCCGTAATCCGCAGATAAGCATTCCTTAAGCGAGCATTCATCCCATGGAACGTTGCGATCGAATCCCATTGCGGATCGCCGTTCTCCCTGCCCCACGTCATAAAATACATCGCTTGAGAACAATACCTATTCGCATAAATACTGTCTGCAAGTTCGACAGCATAAGGCAAGGTCATTTCATTCACCTGAGTATAGGGGAAGCTGGGTTCCTGACTTTGACCCTGAAGGACAACGAAATCCCATGGTTGACTGTTTATTTTGACATAAGTAGCAGGATCATTGCGGTGTTGCAGAAAGGTAAAACCACCATTAGCCTTGGAGTCAAAAGTCAATTTATCACCCAAAGAGAGCGTCAGCGCGTTGACCATGGCAGGCAGATTGTTTGCTGTGGTATAACTGTTTCCTATGAAGAGTACTGAAATACTGTCCTGCGCAAATAAGCAATTGAACAGTGTGAGAAAAAAGAAGGAATGGAGTATTTTCATGGGCCAAATTTGCGATTCTTCGCTGAACCATCCAAACGCATTGGTCATTTCTTGCACATTAATCATGTTAAAGACGTTTAAACCTTAAGTCCCAGACCAACCATAGACCGCTATAATTCGTATCTTAGTATGCAAATAAGAATTTGATGCGCCACCTGGTCATATCTTTCCTTTTGATTCCTGTTCTTTCAACTTCCCAATTTGGGTTTCAATACAACGACAGTACAATCGTAAAAGTAGGAACCGAAACATTGAAAATGCCGTGGGCAGGGGGATTGAGTCACGCTCAATTCTCAGACCTGGACTACGATTTCGACGGGGATCTTGATCTGTTCGTATTCGATCGAAGCAGCGATAACATCCGAATTTTCAGTCAGGAACAGGATGGCTTGTTGAAATTCTACAAATATGTGCATGGAGCCGATCAATTGTTCCCGGATGATCTTCGTTACCGGGCAACATTGGTTGATTATGACAACGATGGCAGAAAGGATCTTTTCACTTATGGCATCGGAGGAATAAAAGTGTATCGAAATGTTGGCGATCAAACGAACGGATTGCAATGGGAAGTGGCCAAGGAGCTGATCTACTCGGACAACTGGGGAGCAAACTTGAATCTATATGTGAGTTCTGCGGATATTCCGGCCATCGTGGATGTGGATGGTGATAGTGATGTAGATGTGTTGACGTTTCACATAGGCGGACAACATTTGCAGTACCACAAGAATATTAGTATGGAGACCTACGGTATCCCCGACTCACTGATTTACGAACTGAAGAATGAGTGCTGGGGAGGATTTCGCGAGGATCTTAATACAAATTCCGTTTTTCTGAATGACAATACACCGCCTTGCGCCGAAGGAAATCTTCCAAATGCTGAGTTTCCGTTGCTGGATCGCGATGAAGAGAAGATCAAACCCACAGAACAAACCCCAAAGCATTCCGGATCAACAGTT
>JBKCAB010000456.1:0-2786 GCA_046307935.1 Bacteroidota bacterium
CGCTGATCCATTCAAGTTGATTTTATCAGGAAATTACACTAATCTTACGGTGAAGGTTAAGTCTTCCGGCGGAGCTGCTATTTTCAATGAATCCGGCATTTCACTCGCGAAATCCGGATCGTATGTCGTGTCGAATGATAAGATGATGGGCGAGTATGAGACTGCCTATACGGTGGAGATCTCTGAGGACGGAAAAAAATTGTTCACAGCGAAGATTGAATCCATGCCGGGTGGAGAATAGGGTGCTCGTTCATTCGTGCTTTTAGAGGGCAACATTGTTGTTAAGAAACCATACTAAAACCATGGTCTCTATTCTCTTTTTGAGCGACAAAATTTCATGCAGCTCCTTTTGTTTTTGAATTTGTAGAACAAATGTCTTTCTAACTCGGATTCAGTGAATGTCGCTTTGTATGGCCTCGGATCTTCGCTGCTTGAATAATAGATCGTAAATAGTTTCTGACCATCTTTTTCTTTGGGAAAAATTGGTTTATCCGTCATCAGATCAAATAGCGTATATTTCCTTTTCCAAAAAACATTTGAAAAATCTTTTCTTGGATCAGGGTCTCTGTTGATTTTCTGCGCATTGACGAAAGCGACTGTGATCAAATAAGCAGCTAGGATCGTTATTTTTCTCATACTTCTGAATATTAACTAGGTTTTCGAATGGACTCAGGAATTTATCGCTTACATGGTTTCATCATTAGATGATGAACATGATTCGATGTATGCTGAGTACTTTGATTAGATAACTCAACATCATGCAGAATATAACATGCCGCATTTGTTCAATTCCTTTTTAACTGCGACTAGCGAAAATGCGAAAAAATACTGTGCTGATCGAAATCACACACCCTGCTGTTACATGCTTGTTCTTTCCGCGTATTGAAAGAAACACATGTTATGAGATCCGTACTAATGATCGTGATGCTTTTCGGGCAATTGATGGCAGTATTCGCAAAAGTAGGAGATTTTGATACTCGAGAACTTCGTTCAGTGTTCATGCCCAACGGGAAGTCCTCCGGAAAAATCGAACTCATCCGCCTTTATCGCACCGGAGAATTTGAGCACCTCGTCTATACACCGGATCTTTCTCTTGCTGCTTCCGGCGGAAACGCTGCTGACCGCAAGTTCTTCGGCCTACAGCGCAACACCGGTCAATACAAGCTCGAGAATGGGGAGCTGACCCTTACCGCTGAAAATATAAGATTTCGCTCGGAATTCTACAGAAAAAAATTGCTCCTGAACAATTCAAAGGTTTACGAGAACCGCTTGAAATCTGTCTTCAAGAAAAACGAATACCTATTGCGTTCCGTAAGCAAAGCGAAGTACTCCCAACCGTTCTTTTTAGACCCGGAAAATGCCCGTGTCGTGTCGAATCTTGAAACGTCAGATCAATTGGACCTCGGACAATTAGTTGAATTCCTTAAAAGCGAGAAGAACGGTTCGAAAGAGAAAATAGGTTCTATTTGGGCATTTATACGGAATAACCTCATCCTTAATGTGTCAGCAAAGGAAAATGAACGATCATTCCAGGATAACTTCGATATTTTCACACTTCTTAGTGGACAAAAGAGAACAGCCGGAAGCTTTGGATTCTCGTACACTTTCACGACTCTGCTGGAAAGAGCGGGTTTTGAAGCACGAACGGTGAGCGGACTAGCGCGAAGATCCGCTGATGAATTTACAACCCATTTCTGGAATGCAGTGTCCATCAGCGGCACATACAAAATGTATGATATTGCATGGGGTGAGGAATGGAAAGCCATTGAACCATCGCTCATGATCCATACCCATTTCCCCAAAAACACCACGGAACAATTCCTTGACGAGCCGTTAAGTGAAGAGGAATTCAGGCAGCTGGCAGTTGTACAACCCCTTCGGGAAAATGTTGGTTTGGGCGATTTTTTCCCTAAAAAAGGAAAGATCGAGGTGAAAAAGGTGTTCAAGATGAATTACGAAGGTTCGGCCTATCCGGTCAAGATCGAGGTTTTCGACCTTACGGGCGGACAACTATCAGATGTCAATCCCTTGCGCTCAATTTCTTCAGGAAAAGTAATGTTGGAAATTCCCATTTCAACCTCCGAGGCTAGAGTCAGTATTACACTCGTCAACGGCTGCAGGATCGACTATTTGGTTCTCAACAATGGAAAGCTACAATCCTTACCGGAAGAAAAAAATGTTTACGTTTCCTCCCCTGCAGCGAAACGTGATACCCGACAATCAACAGCCGGAATTGCTGTTCAAAACAAGAAAAGCAGCGAAACCAGCACGGAGCTCAAGAACACTACAGTGGCAATCTCCTCAGCATTTACAACGGACTTGCAGCAATTCCTTACTCTTCCTGCAATAAAACTCGAACACCCATTAATAAAGGAAGCACTCAAATATTACGGGATCACAGAACTTGCGGGTGATGAGCACAACAAGACGATCGTTAGTTTTTTCAAGTCTTCGGGAAACAAGAACATGAAGTCCGATTAAGATGGCTGGTTCAGTGTTTTTATTTCAGCATGTGCAAGGAACGCATGACTCAAATGCACCAACAATGCCCTGGCGCGCTCATGGCTAAAAGTTGGCACCTCCATAGAGGATCCTCAACCTGGTGATGTGGTAGTATTTTGGCGTGAGGCTATGGATTCGTACAAAGGTCATGTTGGAATATGGCTGGGCGAAACAGCGGAAGGGGTCGTTTGTCTTGGTGGAAACCAGGACAACTCAGTGTGTATTCGGGTTTATGAAAAAACGAATGTTTTGGGATACCGACGCCTGCCTAAAAAATAAGAGAG
>JBKCAB010000457.1:0-983 GCA_046307935.1 Bacteroidota bacterium
GTTCAGGGCATGCCCTGAACCGACTGTTTTTTAAATCAAATCATTCCGCCTCAACAACCCTTTCCACCGTTCCATCTTCATAGATGAACAGCAGCACCGTATTCTTCCGGAAAGGAGTTTCCCGTCCGTTGAGATCGGTAATTTTCAGGAGTTTTTTGTTGGCAATTGTATTTAAATCTTCAATTCCCAGGTCATCGATCACAGTCAATACAGCAACATCGGTTGTGTCCTCACAATTACCGTCTGTCACGATGCATCTGAATTGTTGGTTGTTGTTTGCTATGGTAACATTGCTTACCGAAAGCGTGTTGGTTGTCGAACCCGAATACTGGCCGGCATCACTCAGATTCTGAAAGCCCAAGCCGAGGTTTGTTTGCCATTGATAGAATGGATTTGTTACAGAGCTTGTCACTGAAAATTGTGATGTATTGCCTGTTGACAGTAACAAGTCAATAGACAAAGGATGTTGTTCAACTATACCAGTACAGCTGTTATACAATGCGGTTATTTCCTGCTGCGTTAGAGCCCTGCTCCATATACCAATATCATCAAGTTTTCCATTAAAAAATGAACTGTTGCCTCCAGCAGCGGGTCTGGCTCCAAACCACATTGGCAAATTATTGAAACTTAAGCCACCAGTAACGTTTGTTGTTGCGACCAATATTCCATTCAAATATAGTTTTGCAAAATTATTGTCATGTGTGTAGGTTATATTAATCCATTCGTTTGAAACTAGATCAACATTAGAATTGTATGCAACCCAACCATTTCCACCAATTGTATAGGTGGCCCAAATACCATTCGTAGGAGTCGTCGATTCAAGTGCCAATTGAAATGAGTTTCCCCAACCCGACACCTCTCTTTTGCTAACTATATGACCTTGCCACAATTGTCCTTCACTCCCGTAATCGTTAGCATAATACCATGCGCTGATTGAAACATTCGAAACAGAAAGTGAAGGATTATCCAGAACAGAAATATAA
>JBKCAB010000458.1:0-1803 GCA_046307935.1 Bacteroidota bacterium
ACCTACTCCTTATCATCCCTTCAGGAAGCAATGTATCAAACACAGAATTTCCGAGAGGTTAAATTCGATGAGTTTCTACCGACACTTGTTGGAAATCTTAACTATACTTTCGGATCCAATCTTCACGCTAAAATGATCTACGATACAATCGAACCGATTACCATCGAAGTGAACAAAGCAATCCCGCTGGCATTGATCAGTAATGAGATCATGACAAACAGCTACAAATATGCTTTCAAGGTGGACAGACCCAATGAAATGCATGTATCGCTGCGAAAAACCATCGACGGAAAGATCTTTTTAAGTTTTCGTGACAACGGTGGGGGGCTTCCTGACAACTTTAAAACGAAAGGAACTGGGTTCGAACTCATGAATGATCTGGTCGATCAAATAGACGGGGAGCTCAATGTACGTTCCTCGAAAGAAGGTACTGAGATAAGCATTATTCATTGAACCGATACCTCGCTTGGTGAAAACAGTCTCCTATGGATCCAAGCAGAACAACGTCTGAAAAAATTAAATTACCTAATGAACTAAATGATCCTACCATCTTCCATGTTGATGATCCTGTCTGTGCGCTTTGCGAAATCTGCATCATGCGTCACGACTAACAGCGATAATCCGATCTCGTGAGTCAGTCTTTGGAAGATGTTAAATACATTATCGGCATTCTTACTGTCCAGGTTTCCAGTCGGCTCATCCCCCATAATGATCTTTGGATCATTGATCAAGGCTCTCGCTATGGCAACCCGCTGCTTCTGGCCTCCTGAAATACGACTCGAAAGTTTAAGCGCCTGATCCTCGATTCCCAATAGCTTTAACTTTTCATAGGCATGGTATTCGATTTCGGCACTGCTGAGTTTATTCAATTTCCTTGCCGGTAACATGACATTTTCAAGAACAGAGAACTCAGGAAGCAAATAATGGAACTGAAAAACAAATCCGATCTCCTCATTACGAACTTTGGCTAATTCATCGTGCTTCAGACCAGTAATGAGTTGATTATTTAGATAGACCTCTCCTTCGTAGTCTGTATCCATGGTGGAAAGGATGTATAAAAGGGTTGATTTTCCACATCCTGACTTTCCCATAATAGAAACAAATTCACTCTTACCAACGGTAAGTGAAATATCTTTCAATACCTGAAATCGTTCAGGCTTATCAAAATACTTGTTGATATGTCGCGCCTCCAGGATCGTTTCCATTATTGTCCTCTGATAATTTCAACCGGATCGATTCCCCTCGCTCTTCTCGCAGGGAGAAATCCGGCGAAGAAGGTAGAGATGAGCGCAAAAACCACTCCGATGACATAATATTTCACTGCGAAATTGACGGGAAAGGTTTTAATCGTTGGCAAAGCTTCGGTATCGAAAGGAGTATTGTCGATGATGACAGAAACGCCGTATCCGACCACCAGACCTATAGCACCTCCGATCAACCCGATGATCATGGCCTGACTCAAAAAGATGTTCTGAACATCTCTCCCGGAAAAGCCCGTTGCTTTCAATATAGCAATATCATTCATTTTCTCATAGATCAGCATGTTCAGTATATTATAGATACCAAAACCGGCAACAATCAGTAAAGTGATGGATACGGCATATGAGATCATCGTTCTTACAGATGAACCGGTTTCGAATTGTGCATTGGCTGTCTGTATATCTGTGGCCCGGAACTTAAATCTGCTTTCGAAGTTCTTCGCCATGGCTGGTGCCAACTCCATATCGAATAATTTGACATTGATATCGGTAACAAAATTCGCAGATTCTCCCATCAGCCGCTGGGCTGTTTTGATGTTAATGT
>JBKCAB010000459.1:0-834 GCA_046307935.1 Bacteroidota bacterium
CTGAAAAATCGTTTTAATTCTTTCTCCGGTTGTACTATTCCAAAGCATTATAGAACCGTCCCACGAAGCAGTGGCAATTATTTTGTCATCCGGACTAAATTCAGCATCAATAACCTGATCTCCGTGACCAACAAGCGTATATAGGGGCATACCGGTTTTGACATCCCATACTTTTGCAGTTGAATCATCGGAAGCGGTTACAACATATTGTCCAGTGGAATTAAATTTAGCACTTCTTATATTGTCACGATGTCCTGTCAATATGTGCAATAACTTTCCGTTATTGGCATCCCAGATTCTTGATGTAGGTTCAAGAGATGCCGTAACAATTAGTCGATTGTCGGGACTGAATTCCGCGTCGTAGATATACGCCATGTGTCCGACTGGTAAACCCAGCTTTACATCTTGTCCTACAATTGGAAAGACAAATACGACTGTCAGTATAAAAAGCCATGCAACTTTAACTGGCATAGTTCATTCTTTTATTCTGAAAAAGTCTAAAGATAAGTGAAAATGACAGCAACTTACCCAAGTAGAATGAAGAAATGGAGCGAAGCGGAATTCGGCGAAGCCAGTTATAAAATGTAGCGCAGTGTAAATCGATGCAGTTAATTATGAATTAGGAATTAGTAATTTGTCATTGGTCATTACTAATTAATACCAACGCTCCTTTTCTTTCGAACGAAACATTTGGTTGAAATCTGCGTAAAGGGTTGAATTAGAAAGCATACATCGACTCATAATTGCACCAATAGCTGAAATGTCTCTCCGTAAATTTTCGCTGCTAATCAGTATTTTCGGCCTTCTCCTACTCACTTCATCGGAGACCAAAAA
>JBKCAB010000460.1:0-3075 GCA_046307935.1 Bacteroidota bacterium
TCTACAAAACGAGTCGCACTGAGAAGATCATGGTGATCGTGATCCTTGTTTTCATATTCATCCTCGCGGCATTTAACCTCGTTGCATCATTGACGATGCTATTTGTAGAGAAGAAAGACAATTTGCTCACGCTGTCGGCGATGGGAGCCCGGCAAAAAGATATTTTCAGGATCTTCTTCTTCGAAGGCTTGCTCATATCAGGGAAGGGGATCGTTTACGGGTTGATTTTGGGTTATGGAATCTGCATCTTACAGCTAAAAGCATCTTTACTGACCATGCCCAATTCGGGAGGAGAATCCTTTCCGATCCAGTTGAGTTTCCTGGATGGCCTGATGATCATCGGTCTTGTATCTGTTTTGAGTTTTGTGTTTTCCTATTTTCCAGTGAAAATACTCATGAACAAGTTCAATAGCCGGGCATTCTGATCAGATTAATGTCTCTTACCCAATGCTGTGGAAAGGTGAAAAAAATCTCTTGTTTCGTCATATCAAATGAATTTATTGCTGTATCTTTGCGCCCGAAAAATGGTCGTTCACCGACTGTTGTTGCAGTAATTAATTCGTAAAAAAGACGTTGAAATGTCGGAAATCAAAGGAAGTATTTCGCAGGTAATTGGTCCTGTTGTTGACGTTAGCTTCGAGAAAGGAGTTGCGCTCCCAAACATCTATGATGCACTTGAGGTAAGAAAAGCGGATGGAACGCGTGTTGTTCTTGAAGTTCAGTCTCACGTTGGAGAGAATTCTGTTCGTGCGATCTCCATGGACTCCACAGACGGTTTCAGAAGAGGCCTTGAAGTGGTCTCTACGGGAGCTGCGATCAAAATGCCTACCGGTGAACAGATCCGCGGCCGCTTGTTTAATGTAGTGGGCGAGGCAATTGATGGGATTAATGTGGTTGATTCCTCTAATGGACTTTCTATTCACCGTGAAGCTCCCCGTTTCGAGGATCTCTCTACAGCTACCGAAGTACTATTCACTGGAATCAAGGTGATTGACCTCATCGAGCCGTATGCCAAGGGAGGTAAGATCGGTCTATTTGGTGGTGCCGGTGTAGGTAAGACAGTATTGATTCAGGAATTGATAAACAACATCGCTAAAGGACATGGTGGATTATCTGTTTTTGCCGGCGTAGGTGAGCGCACTCGTGAAGGGAATGACCTTCTTCGCGAAATGCTTGAATCAGGCATCATTAAATACGGAAACGATTTCATGCACTCTATGGAAGAGGGCGGTTGGGATCTGACAAAAGTGGATCTTAACGAATTGAAAGACTCAAAAGCGACGTTTGTGTTCGGTCAGATGAACGAACCGCCGGGAGCACGTGCTCGCGTTGCACTTTCAGGTCTTACGTTAGCAGAATATTACCGCGATGGAGAAGGAGACGGTAAAGGACGTGATATCCTTTTCTTTGTCGACAATATCTTCCGTTTCACTCAGGCAGGTTCCGAGGTTTCAGCGCTTCTAGGACGTATGCCGTCGGCGGTTGGATACCAGCCTACACTTGCCACCGAAATGGGTGCGATGCAGGAACGTATCACCTCCACCAAGAACGGTTCGATCACTTCGGTACAAGCAGTATATGTACCTGCGGATGACTTAACAGACCCGGCTCCGGCGAACACCTTTGCTCACCTTGATGCCACAACGGTACTTTCCCGAAAGATCGCTGAGCTCGGTATCTATCCTGCGGTTGATCCACTGGATTCTACCTCAAGGATCCTTACACCCGAGATCGTTGGAGAAGAACATTACAACTGTGCTCAGCGTGTAAAGATCACGCTTCAGCGTTACAAGGAGCTTCAGGACATCATCGCTATCCTTGGTATGGACGAACTTTCTGAAGAGGATAAACTTGTTGTACACCGTGCCCGTCGTGTTCAGCGTTTCCTTTCTCAGCCGTTCCACGTGGCTGAGCAGTTTACGGGTATCCCCGGAGTACTTGTAGATATTCAGGATACGATTCGTGGGTTCAATGATATCCTTGATGGAAAATATGATCAGTATCCTGAAGCGGCATTTAACCTCAAAGGAAGTATTCAGGATGTGATCGAGGCAGGAGAAAAAATGTTGTCAGAGGCAAACGTTTAATTCGTAGAGGAATATGTATCTTGAAATAATCACACCTGAGAACAAGATCTTCAGTGGAGATGTAGAAGCTGTGCAGCTTCCGGGTCTCGATGGGTCTTTTCAGGTCCTCAAAGGCCACGCTCCGATCATTTCTGCGCTTCAGAGTGGAAAAGTAAAGGTAGATCTTTCCAAACCCTTCGAATCAGAGGAGAAAACGAGTAAATTGATCGAAACCGACGGATCAAATGCAAAGGTCATCAGAGTGGCGATCAATGGGGGCGTGGTAGAAATGTTGAATGACAAGGTAATTGTCTTGGCAGATTGAGATTTAATCGAAATAACAACGAGGGACCTGGGATTCAGGTCCCTTTTTTGTTAAGCAATGTTAAGCCTTTGATTTTTATTCTGTGCTGTATACATTTCTTTGCTTAATTTCGTTACTCATTTCATGGATTACCTTTCTAAAATAGATCTGAATAAAACTCCGGAGCATGTTGCCATCATCATGGACGGTAACGGTCGTTGGGCTAAAAAACAAGGCCAGGATCGGCTCTTTGGTCATAATTTGGGCGTGGAATCGGTGCGTGAGGTGCTGAAAGCCGCCAAGGAGCTGCGAGTGAAATACCTTACGCTCTATGCTTTTTCAACAGAGAACTGGAACAGACCAAAATCAGAGGTCGAAGGATTGATGGATTTGTTGGTCCGATCGATATCAGCTGAGCTGGGAGAACTGATGGCCAGTAACGTCAGGCTTTTAGCCATTGGTGATGTTCAAGGGTTGCCCGCTGCCTGTCGGGAGGAGCTCTTCAGTGCCATGCAGCGAACTGCTTCGAATGATGGAATCTCACTTATTCTGGCGCTAAATTACAGCGCACGTTGGGAGCTGACAAATGCGATCCGAAAGATCGCTAGTGATACAAAGAGCGGTAAGATCGTTCCGGATAGGATCAGTGAAGAACTCGTTACGGGCTATTTGACAACTGCCGGTATCCCTGACCCGGAGCTATTG
>JBKCAB010000461.1:0-6806 GCA_046307935.1 Bacteroidota bacterium
ACGGACCAGCGGTAAAAACCTCCGGAGGACGCGTATTGGCGGTCTCCTCCTACGGAAAAGACCTGGAAACGGCATTGCGAAGGTCCTATGAGTCGGCAGCAAAGATCGAATTTGAAGGAGCATATTACAGAAAGGATATTGGATTTGATGTGCTCTGATGATAATTTTTGTAAATTCGGTCGTCTGAGCACCTGAATGGATCCTTCCTTACATCTCACAAGTATCTTATTATCGCTGATCTTTTCCGCTTTCTTTTCCGGGATGGAAATAGCTTTCCTTTCATCCAATAGGTTAAAAGTAGAACTGGATCGGAGCAAGGGAAATCTGGTGGGTAAGATCCTTGGGGTATTTTACAAGAGAGAGTCACGATTCATTGCTATGATGCTGCTGGGGAACAACATTGCCCTGGTGATCTTCGGTATGTCCTTTGCCGCTCTGATCGACGGTCCGGATCCGGAGCATTCCTTTCTGAGATCCATTGGCATCACACAAGATATTACTGTTTTACTTACGCAGACCGTTCTTTCTACTCTCCTCGTTCTGATCACCGCGGAGTTCCTCCCCAAGGCTTTTGTTCAGCTCAATCCCAACTGGTTTCTAAAATTGCTAGCAGTCCCCATGTTGGTAGTATATGCCGTTCTCTACTTGCCTACACTGGTTATCGTGGGACTGAGCAATGGAATACTGCGGCTCTTCAATGTTCGGACAAAAAAAGAGCAACAAGTCTTTTCCAAGGTGGACCTGGAACATTTTGTTCAGGACATTTCCTCCAGGATCAAGGAAGAGCAGGAACTTGAAAATGAAATGACGATCCTGCAAAACGCACTCGACTTTTCAAGTCTTAAGGCCAGGGACTGTATGATCCCGCGCACAGAGATCGTAGCTGTAGAAGTGAATGAAACAATACCGGAACTATCAAGGCTCTTCATCGACACAGGACTTTCAAAGATCCTCATTTACCGTGACAACCTGGACAATGTGATCGGCTATGTGCACTCCTTCGAAATGTTTAAAAAACCTTCCTCCATAAAACAGATCCTGCTTCCGATCTCTTTCGTACCCGCTGCGATCCCCGGAAAGGAATTGCTTGAGCTTTTCACCAAACAGTCAGGAAATATAGCTGTCGTGGTTGATGAATACGGCGGTACGGCAGGGTTGATCACTATTGAGGACGTTATTGAAGAGATATTTGGGGAGATCGAGGATGAACATGACAAGGAAGATTGGCTAGAAGAAAAGATCAGTGATTCGGAATACCGGTTCTCAGCGCGGGCAGATATTGACTACCTTAATGATGCTTACAAACTCGGTTTGCCGGAGTCGGAAGAATATGACACCCTCGGCGGACTGGTGATCCACGAGTTGGAAACGATCCCGGAAGCCGGTACACAGATCGAGTTGGATGAACTCTCACTCTTTATCGAACAAGTAAGTGATCGCCGAATAGAGGTGGTTAAGGTTTACCTCAAATGAACCCGACACTGAGTTTGCTTACCTGCTTGTTTCTGTCGTTGACTTGCTTCGGGCAAAAGCAGATCAACAAGAATAAATTACCTTCCGAACTCAGTGAATTATCCGGACTTGAAACATTCAATGACAGCATACTGATTGGGATCAATGATGGAGGAAATTCTCCAGAACTGTTCTTCCTTGATCTCAACGGCAGTATCCTCAAAAGAACATGGGTGTCCGATGCGATGAATACAGATTGGGAGGATATGACAAGAGACACAAAAGGCTATCTGTACATCGCTGATGTCGGAAACAATTCCTGTGACCGGAAAGAGCTGTGCATCTGGAAAGTCGATCTTGTAAAAGCGTATTCGTACGACACCGTTACAGCAGAAGCGATCCGTTTTTCGTACATGGATCCTGCTGTACCCACCTTCTCGCGGAAAGGATGTCGCTTCGACAGTGAGGCGCTTTTTTGGCGCAATGATTCCCTGAGTATTCTCACCAAAAATACCACTCGGCCACGCAAGAACAATAGGGACAATGGAACATCTGTATACACAATTCCCGATCTGCCAGGAACGTACGCTGCCAAATCCTCGATCCACCTTTGGACCGGGGGAGACAATCGAATTCAGCATCAAGTTACAGGAGCAGATCTGATGGGAGATCAGCTGTGTGTGTTGACCTATGGGAATGTCTTCTTTTATCGCTGTGCCGATACTGCCTTTTCACTAACCGAAACAAAATTTCGCTTTAGTACCTTAAAGCAACGTGAATCGATAGTGTTTTTTGATGAACATACGGTCTTTATAGGTGCAGAGCGCCACCCTTTGCTTGGCGGGCCCTATCTTTACACTTTGAAATGGAAATAAAACCCAACCTTGACAGTTTTGACGCGGTGATCTTCGATATGGACGGGGTACTGATCGACTCAGAACCCTTGTGGAAGATCGCTATGGAGGATGTATTCTCATCGGTTGGATCGCGCTTAACAAAGCAGGATTTCCAAAAGACTGTTGGTCTGCGGATCGATGAGGTTGTTCGATTCTGGCATGCACATGAGGGATGGAAGGAGGTTACTCCTGAAGGAGTGGAGCAGCAGATCGTTACGAAGATGGTCGAGCTCATTGAAGCGAATGCCCGTCCGTTGTCTGGAGTGAAGGAGACACTCGACTTACTGAAACAAAAAGAAAAAAAGATCGGACTGGCCACTTCTTCCTATGAGATTCTGATTCAAACGGTGCTCCGTGAACTGGAGATAGAAAATTATTTTGACGCGTGTCACTCTGCCGAACACGAAGAATTTGGCAAGCCACATCCGGCGGTCTATTTGACTGTGGCAAAGCGGCTCGGCGCTGCACCTGCCCGATGTCTGGTAATTGAAGATTCGTTGAATGGCATCGTTTCAGCCAAAGCGGCCCGTATGAGGGTTGTGTGCATCCCGGAAAAGACCCATCATCCGGAACCCAAGCTAATCTTAGCGGATCACCATTATGAAAGTATGCAGGACTTGTGGCGGGATTGGAATTGATAAGGATTCATCTGTTTTATTTCAAGAAATTAATAGTCCATTCTGGGGACTTTGTTGTTGCATAATTTTGGTAGAACACATTTCCAAAATTATGTTTTATGCCGGGTTGGTCCGGTGAGAATAGGGAGCTTAAATGGACATTAAAAAGCCCAATATTTCTGAAAGGCTCATGTTATCTTTAGTTTTCCATACCTCTTGATTTTTATTCCAGTTTAAAAATATCAAATAAGTCTTTGTCCATATTTCAGAATCTTATTTTGTAGTCCGTTTAAAATTTTGACTTATGTTCTGGCGCTTGGCTTTCTGCCTGCTTATAAAATAAATCGTTATTCCGAAGAATGAACTTGGCTGGCGCTTGCTGGCTGTTATGGCTATTTTATTATTCTGTATATAGTCTTTGTTTTATCGCCCTCCTTTTCAAATAAACCTAGTTGAACTCCTTGTTTCAAATCCCTACTTGCCGTTGCAGAAGAAATCTCTTTGAAAACGCTCATATAATCTTTGCGACTAAATTCAGCTTCACATATTTCGAAAAAATAGGCTAGGCGATCTTCTGTAGACATAACTCTACTTTTGAAATCAAGCATTGTATGCAACGAATCATTAACTACCTTAAGCATATACTCAATGAAAGGGGATGAACTGCCTGATTTGTCACTTTGTGAAAGTGCATGGTAGTAATCACTTTGGCTTTTATGAATTATATTTTCGAAAGGAATGAATTCAAAGACAGGATATTCTTTCATCAAAATCAAGGTTTGCCACAATCTTCCCATTCTACCATTACCATCAATGAAAGGGTGAATGAATTCCATTTCATAATGAAAAACACAGCTCTTTATAAGTGAAATCTCTTTTGAGGTTTTGAGGTATTCGAATAAATCATTCATCAAATGCGGCACATTCTCGGCAGGTGGAGCCATATGTGCAATCCGATCACCGGCCATAATACCAACCCCTTTATTGCGATATTTCCCATTATCTATTACCAATCCTTTCATGAGGATCTCGTGAGCTTTAAGGAATGATTTTGAAGATTTTGGATCGAATGATTTTAGTTTATTGTAAACTTTTATTGCGTTCAAAACCTCATTTACATCTTTCTCTGGACCAATGATTCGCTTGTTCGCAATAAGAGCGGTGATTTGTTCTTCTGTGAGTGTATTCCCTTCAATACTCAAAGAAGAATGTATTGTCTTAATCCGGTTTTCTTTTCTGAGTTTAGGTGACGGCTTATCTAGAAATTTTGCATTGATTTGACCTATTTTTTCTGAAATAGATACTATCAGTTTTATAATTTCAGGCGTGATTTGATAAGGAGGATTCATTTTGTGATACTATCAAATATAAATCAAATTTACAGAATGGTTACTATGGTTTTATTAGCCATAACGGTTTGCAAATAGGCGAACGGCCCACTTTTCATAAGATCATTTTAACGAAGTTAAACTTAATCTTTAATAAACCTTTTGTTATATAGCTTCGCTGCTGACTACGTGGGCCGAAGTAAGAGATCTGGACTGGCGCTTGCTTGCTGTTATGTGAGGTTTCTTATTTCAATTTATTCTTCAAATCCATTCTCTCATGTAGGATTCTCGTGATCTCAATTGATTTATCTTCCATTATCCGATAGAAAATAATATGCTTTGCGGCTTTTTTACCCTTCAAGTCCGGGTAAATTTCTTCATACATCTTTCCGTGTTGTGGCTTCTTGGCGATTGCTGCGCATGCATTGAGAATTAACTTGTAATATTTGTCCGCTTGACTTTCAGACCAGGCATCGAAGGTATAATTCCAAATATCAGATAGATCCTTAACGGCATTGTTTGTTAACTTAAACTTTGCCATTTATTTTCTCTTTGCTTTTAATGTTTTTAAATGCTCTTCTGGATCAAAATCTTCAGCTAGACCGCTATTTACGCCTTCATCAATCGCATGACGCAAAGCAATTATTTTCTGTTCTTCTTCCTCAAGCAACCTTAATCCTGCACGTACAACCTCACTTGCGTTTTTATATCGCCCTTCCCTTAAAATACTTTGAATAAATTGATCAAAATAACTACCCAAAGTAATCGATGTGTTCTTACTCATGATTTTCAATTTTTGTAAATATACCAAATATTGGTATTCTGTCAAAATATATTTTGGGAGTTTTTGGGTATGCTTAATCACACGTAACGTTTTGCGTGTAGGCGAACGGCCCACTTTTCACAAGATCGTTTTACCGAAGATAAAACTTAATTTTTTAAAAATATTTGTTGTTTCGAAGTAGGAACCGGGCTGGTGCTTGCTTGCTGTTATAGGCATTCTATTTTAACCATTTTTCAATGTTCACGCTTTGGTGCAATATCCTGATTACTTCCAATTTTTGGTCATCAACCAATTTGTAGAAAATGATGTGTGATTTTACAAATGATACTCTATATCCAGAGCGAATGTATTCAGCAGATTTACCCGAGTAATAATTTGATTGTAAAAACTCGATGTCATCAATTAACAAGGAGTAATACCTGTCAGCTTGCTCTTTAGACCATTTTTTGCGTGTGTAGATCCATATTTCTTCCAAATCCGAAAGTGCTTCGGTGCTGATGTGCAGAACAAGCTTTTTCATTTATGTTTTTTATGAAGAGCTTTTAAATGTTCTTTTGGATCAAAATCTTCCACGAATCCACTTTGTTCTCCAGCGATGAGTGCATTGCGCAATTCATTTAGTTTACGCTCTTCACTCTCGAGCAGACGTAGAGCAGTTCGTATTACTTCACTCACAGAGCCATATCGCCCTGATTTAATCTCACTATTGATGAAATTTTCAAAATGATCTCCTAATGATATCGATGTGTTTTTACCCATAATCCAAATTTATTAAAGTAAATATACCAAAAATTGGTAACACATCCAAGCGTGAGTGGTTTTTAGTTGCCTATAACGGTTGGCGTATAGCCGCTCGTTAAAATGGCGGTTATGCGATGTTAGCAAACGTTTAATTCTTAATCAATTTAATTACATGCTGTTTGTTTCCTGCGATAACGGTTACAAAATAAAATCCGGATGGGCCTTCAATATCAAGCGTTAAAACCTCTTTATTATTGAAAAGATTATAACTAATTATTCTACTGTGAACATCAGAAATCATTGTTATAATTTCATTTTCGGTTCGACCCAGATTAAGTGAAAAAACACCGTCGGTTGGATTTGGGAAAATTGAAAGGACAAAGTTGTCCTGAATAGATTCCAGACCAACTGTTGTAATAGTTGCACAAGATGACGTATCGACACATCCGTTTTCTGTTAATTGAACAGCATAGCTTCCATTAGTTGTTGCTGTAAAAGTTTGTGCAGTTGCACCTGGGATAATTGAAAAATTATTATTGCAATCAAGCCATATATAACTTGCATTAGTATTATTTGCTGTTATTGATATACCTGAAACAGAAGTGGTAATATCAGACACAGTACTGATAACTGCATTCACGGCAAAACGATTTGCACTTTCACAACCCGAAACCGTTTGCGACGCATAATAGGTTAATCCATTGACCAAAGAAGTTGTTCCTGCCAGAGGAGAACCGCCGCTTGGTGCCGCATACCATTGGATAGCAGTTCCCGTTGTTGTTAAGTCTGAAATTTGTGCACTATTACAGAAGGTTTGTGTGGCAGTGCCTGTTGGCGCGTTGGTTGAATTGATCACCACATTTACCGCCAATCGATTTACACTTTCACATCCTGAAACAGTTTGCGATGCATAGTAAGTTGTACCGTTGACCAAAGAAGTTGTTCCTGCCAGAGGAGAACCACCGCTTGCAGAAGCATACCATTGAAT
>JBKCAB010000462.1:0-320 GCA_046307935.1 Bacteroidota bacterium
GTCCTGCTGTGCTTTAGAGAAACGATGGATCTCGTCGATGAACAAAAGAGCACCACCTTGCTGGAACATGCCGCCTTGCTCAACACGCTGAATAATATCACGTACCTCCGTTACTCCTGATGAGATTGCAGAAAGCGTATAAATTGGACGTTTCAGGTGCTGTGCGATCAATTGGGCAAGTGTCGTCTTTCCAACTCCGGGAGGCCCCCAAAAGATCATGGATGGGATCACCCCGGAGTCAAGTGCTCTTCTCAATGACGCTCCGGGTTTCAGCAAATGGTCCTGACCGACATACTCATCGAGCGTCGTTGGGCGCATGC
>JBKCAB010000463.1:0-7384 GCA_046307935.1 Bacteroidota bacterium
CACCAATACGGATCAGGTAGTTGTAACGGTCAATCCGCTTCCGAGTATAAACGCTGGAACGGATCAGGCAGTTTGCGCAGGGGCGAGTGTAACGCTGACTGCATCAGGTGGAACGAGCTACACTTGGAACAACGGAGTAACCAACGGGGTGCCTTTCACTCCGGGAATTGGTTCGGTTACATACTCTGTGACAGGAACTACAGCGGGATGTACCGGCACAGACCAAGTTATCGTAACAGTGAATCCTAATCCGACACCTGTCATTAATGGTCCTGTTGAATATTGTATCGGTAGTTCCGCTCTCCTATCCACCAGTACTCCTTTTACTACATATCTTTGGTCGACAGGAGCAAATACGCCAACGATTAATGCAACTCAAGCAAATAATCCCATCACCGTAACTGTAACCAATGTGAACGGATGTCAGGGTACTTCTCCGGCATATACAGTAACAGAAAACACTCAAGTTGTCTCAAATAGCTCTGTAACGATCTGTCAGGGTCAGTCAGCGGTTATACACGGTATTGCCCAAACTGCAGCTGGAGTATATACCAATACTGGTGTTTCTGTTGAAGGTTGTGACAGCATTTCAAATGTAACATTGATCGTTAATCCGCTTCCTTCGGTGAATGCAGGGGTTGATCAGATTGTTTGTATCGGTCAAAGTACCAGCTTAACTGCAACCGGTGCAGCGACCTATATTTGGAACAATGGAATTACTCAAGGTATCACTTTTACCCCTGCTGTTACCAATACTTATACGGTAACGGGAACTAGCAATCAAGGCTGTGTAAATACGGATCAGGTGATCGTTACAGTGAACCCGCTTCCTGTTGTAAATGCAGGTCCAGACACTGAAGCGTGTATTGGTGAATCTGTTGTTTTGACGGCGTCAGGTGCAGTTACCTACAGCTGGAACAACGGAGTAACCGATGGAGTTCCTTTCGTTCCGGCAGGAACAACAACATACACCGTTACAGGAACAGATTCAAATGGTTGCATCGATACGGATCAGATCGCTGTTACCGTCAACCCATTGCCAGACATCAATGCAGGTCAGGATCAGACAGTTTGCATAGGTACGCAGGTTACGATTGCTGCAACAGGAGGGATCGGTTATTCTTGGGATAATGGAGTGATCAACGGGGTTTCGTTCACACCTGCTGTTGGAACGGTAACTTATACTGTATCCGGAACCGATCTTAAGGGTTGTGTGAATACAGATCAGGTTTCAATTACAGTTAACCCACTTCCTAATGTGAATGCTGGACCGGATCAAACCGTTTGCCTGGGAACCCAAGTTACGCTGTCAGGTTCAGGAGCTACATTGTACAGCTGGAACAATGGCATTACGAACGGGTTACCCTTTACACCATCAGCAGGAACGGTAACCTACACTATTACCGGAACAGATGCAAACGGATGTCTGAACAGCGATCAGGTCAATGTGACTGTCAATCCGATTCCCAATATCAACGCCGGTGTCGATCAGAACGTCTGTGCAGGCACCCAAATAACACTTAGTGCAACAGGAGCTTTGACCTACTCATGGACCGGTAGCGTGGTAAATGGAATTGCCTTTACACCGGCTGTTGGAACAACTACTTATACTGTAACTGGAACTGATGCTAACGGTTGCGTCAACACCGATCAGGTGAACGTGACAGTGAGTCCGCAGCCAAATGTTTTTGCGGGAAATGATGTTTCGATCTGTGATCAGGAGACAGTCACACTTACAGGATCGGGCGCCTCTACTTATACATGGGACAATGGTGTGCTCAATGGAATTGCTTTTACTCCGGGAGTTGGATCGCTCACTTATACCGTCACCGGCACGACATTGGCAGGTTGTACAGGAACGGATCAGGTCAATGTGACAGTAGCTCCTATTCCTGTTGTTACATTCTCACCGGGAGAAACATTAGGATGTGCTCCTTTGTTAACTAGTCTCACGAATACAACGCCGGATGTCGTGAATTGTATTTGGTCGATCAGTAACGGTACAGTATTAACTGGATGTGGGACTCTACCGGTTGAATTCACTCAAGCGGGATGTTACGATGTAACCCTGACCACGACCTCAGTAAATGGTTGTTCCGCTTCACTTACAGCCGATAATTTGATCTGTGTTGAAGCGCCACCGGTTGCAGCATTTGCGCCGAGTGCAAACCAAGTATCAACGTTGGATACCGAGGTCTTTTTCGATAATGAATCCGTTGGTGCAACCCAATATCTATGGAACTTTGGTGTTGACAATGAAACATCGGTGGAAGAAAATCCGACCTACACCTATCCATCTGATGAAGAGGGGCAGTATACAGTTACACTCATTGCTACCTCTCCCCTTGGATGCGTAGATACAGCGATCTCTGTAATCACAATCTATGAGGAGTTGATCTTCTATGTACCGAATACTTTTACTCCGGACCAGGATCAGTACAACCCAACGTTCAAACCGATCTTTACTGCGGGGTTTGATCCGCAGGACTATGTACTCTACATTTACAATCGGTGGGGTGAGCTTATTTTCGAATCACTGAATTCCGAGATCGGCTGGGATGGAAGTTACGGTACATGGGATGCATCATCCAACCAGATCGAATTGTGTCAGGACGGAACCTATACCTGGAAGATCGAATTCAAGGTTACACGATGGGATGAGCGGAAGGTTGCGGTGGGACATGTAAATCTGTTGAGATAAAAGTAGCTTCAGAATTCTTAGTCACCTGTATTAGAACTTTAGGTGAGTAGCATTGAATTTAAAATAGATTTTTTGTTTTATTTTTTTACATTATAAATAACATGAGAGTGTTTGTTTTTGTAATTCTTCTTCTATGTAATCAAGCTAAAGCTCAGGATTCATGGACTGAGGAAGAAAAAAGGGTGTTGGATCGATTTGGTCTTCGGCAAGATGATCCAAGGGGCGTCATCTTTTGGCCATCCGGAGATGATTGTGCCTTTGAGTCCCATAACGATATGAGATCGGCTTTGGAATCATTTTTCACCGCTTCAATGAAAAAAGATCTTACAGAGTATTGCGTGTCTCAGCTTCCTGAAAAAATGGTCGGAATGCCAATGGACATTCATCGGGTCGTTCTTATATATCTTACTGAATAGTATCTTTTAATAGATAGAATTATGAAGTCATTTTTAGTGCTGATATTATCGGTAATTTTTTCAGTTTCGTTATTGGCACAAGGTTCTACTACCACATTGCCATGTGGTATTTCGTCAACATTTACTCTGGGTAGTAATGGTTTTTCGGGAGATAACCCTACCTCTGCCACAGGGTCATGTGGCCAGTGTTGCTATCAGGGCTCTGACCTCGATGGCGATGGTGATCAGGATGTATCCTTCTCTGTTGAAAATTCACAATGGTTTCGGTATTGCAATTCAACAGGCAGTCCTATCACTATTAGTTTTACTGTTGATGAAGTAAGTAATAATTGTAATCTACAAGGAGCAGTATTTGTCGGTGGGACCAATCCGAATGGTGCGACAGATGCACTTGACATAGATTGTTCAAATCAGGAGTTTAATGAGTACGGAAGTAATGTCAATGGCGGTGCAGATGGATTTGCTTTTACGGGTATTACGATACCGGCAGGTGGATGCGCATATCTTATGGTAGATGGTTATGCCGGAGCAAGTTGTTCCGGTTTCACCATAAATACGGCCTGTCCCCCCACTTGTACGCCCCCCACTTCCTTCACAGCGGGCCCTGATCTTGCAGTTTGTGCTGGTAGTTCAGTAACTTTGAATTCAACTGTTTCAGGTGGTACCACCTCGGGGACCGGTCTTTCATACAGTTGGACACCCACTGCAGGACTTAGTAGTGCATCTGTGGCAGATCCGGTAGCTACACCAACATCAACCACCACCTATACAATGACAGCATGTAATGGTGGACCCGGTGTGTGTTGTGTTACTGATCAGGTGGTTATTACAGTCACACCCAATTTTACTGCCAATGCCGGGCCGGATGTCACAGCGTGCGCTCCAAGTACCATTACAATTGGAGGTTCAGGAGGCACACCAACAGGACCCGCAGGTTCAACCTATTCATGGGTTGTTTCAGGAACCAATAATGCTGGAATTACCATTTCAGGAAGTTCTACCGTTGCCAATCCAACCGTGACTATTAATTCAGGAGCAACCGGTAGCGAAACTTATCAGGTAACAGTCACCAACGGCCCTTGTGTCCGGACAGATTTGGTTACTGTTACGGTGGGAACACTTGCTGTAAATGCAGGGCCTGATCAGGACCAGTGTGTAGGCGCTTCTTTGACTCCATTGGGGGGAACACCGACTGCACCGGCCGGAGCTACATATACATGGACCGAGACAAGTGGTGACAATGGACAAACTAATTCTGGAAATGTATCGCTTTCATCCAGTACTGCTTCAAATCCCACTGTGGCATCCACAACAAGTGCGATTCCTGGTTCAGTCATAACGTACACAGTAACCGCCACATTGAGTGGATGTTCTAATTCGGATCAGGTTTTGGTAACCATTCGGCCCTTGCCAACCATTCCCACAGCTACGGCTTCAGCATCTCCTATATGCGCAGGTCAATCCGTTACATTAACTGCTGCCGGAGGAGCTGGAAGTGGAACTTATTCCTGGTGGACAGCGGCCTCAGGAGGAACCCAGTTAGGTACGGCCAACACGTTAACGGTAACTCCGACAGTGACGACTACTTATTACATTCAGTCTACTGATCCAACCTATGGTTGCGTGAGTGTTCGTGGTAGCATTACAATAGTAGTGAACGTTACACCAATCGCAAATGCCGGCCTAAATGAAACTTATTGTTTTGGTAGTTCAATTGTGCTTGATGGAACAGTCACCAATCCTGCTGGATGTTCACCAGCTCAAACCTGGACTGTTGTCTCCGGATCCGGCACATTCAGTCCGAACGCAAACTCACTCACAGCAACTTTCACTCCAACTGCAGCCGGTACCATAACTTTGCGACTTACACCATGTACTCTTGGAGGGTGCACGGCAGTAACCGATGACGTAGTATTCAATGTTACTCCTGCGCCCATCGTCACAGCCACAGCTGCGACAAATCCAATATGTGTTGGATTGATCAATGATCTTGCCGGCACTGTAACTGGAGGAACACCGATTCCACCAGATACTGTTTTTCAAACATTTTCCTCTTCAATTGGTCCTTTCACCATACCTGATAATAATACGAGCGGTGTTGTAATTCCGATCAATGTCTCAGGTGTCTCAAATACGACTGTAGGTACAACAGATATTTATAGTGTCAATGTAAATGTGGATCATAATTCCATTGGCCAAGTTGAAGTTTGGCTTTGTCCACCGGGAGCGACATACCCAAATGCTGCTTGTGTTCAATTGCTCAATAATTCTGGCGGTAATGCCGATGATTTAGTCAATACAATTTTTTCTGATCAGGGAGTTATCGACATTGCAGCAGGAACAGCACCATACACTGGCATCTATAATTTAACAGGAACAAATACGTTAAATGGTGCCGGCGGATTTGATGGAGATCCCACCAACGGTACATGGACGGTTGTTGTAATTGATAATGTGAGTAATCCTACGCAGACCGGAACAGCAGGACAAATGTCTATCACATTTTCAACACCGGTTACAACCACTGAACCATACACTTACACATGGTCCCCAACTACTGGATTAAGTTCATCGAATACGCTCTATCCAACGATGTCAACTTCCGGCTTTACTCCACCAACTACAATAACATATACTTTAACAGCAACGGATGCTAACGGATGTACAGGTTCCGGTGCTGTTGCGGTAAATATTATCGGCCCTCCAACAGCCAATGCGGGTCCAGATCAGAATGTTTGTGCCACTTCAGCTACGCTTGCCGGCAATAATCCTGGAGCTGGTACAACGGGACAATGGACAGTTATTAGCGGAAGTGGTACTTTCACCAATTCGACATTGTTTAATACAACAGTAACGGGTCTTGCCTCTGGAAATAACGTTTTCCAATGGGCGCTAACCAATACATGCGGAACCGCTTCAGATCAGGCAACCATCTCCAGCTCTCCACCTTCAACAGCAACCTTGAGTGGTGGTGCGACAACTTGCGCCGGGCAGTCGGCAACATTAACTGTGAATTTTACCGGGACCGGTCCTACATATGATTTCCAATATACGAACGGAAGTACAAATACAAATGTGAACAATGTAACTTCGCCGTATACATTTAGTGTTTCACCAGCTACTACCGTCACGTATTCACTGAATTCAATGAATGACGATGGGTCGACCTGTCCCGAAACGGTTAGTGGAACTGCATTAATTACAGTTAACCCAGTTCCAGCTGTGCCGACAATAAATGTAGGAGCAGCTACATGCTCAGCAGCTGGCACAGCCACAATTTCGAACTATGTTAGTGGCCAGACCTATACGTTCACCCCTGCAGGACCAACGGCAGGAGCGGGTGGAGTGATCAGCGGTCTGACTACAGGAACCTCTTACACGGTAACTACAAGTAACGGATCGTGTACGTCAGCAGCGAGTGCATCCTTCAGCATAGCAGCGCAGCTTGTTACTCCGGTAGCACCGACGATTACAACAACAGCTGCGACTTGTTCAGCAGCGGGCACCGCCACGATCAGCAATTATGTGGGAACGCAGACCTATACGTTCACCCCTGCAGGCCCAACAGCGGGAGCAGGTGGTGTGATCAGCGGTATGACTGCAGGAACCTCTTATACGGTAACTACAAGTAACGGATCATGTACTTCAGTAGCCAGTGCATCCTTCAGTATTGCAGCACAGCTTGTTACCCCTATAGCACCGACGATCACAACAACAGCTGCCACGTGTGCAGCGGCAGGAACCGCCACGATCAGCAATTATGTGGGAACACAGACCTATACGTTCACTCCGGCAGGACCAACAGTGGGAGCGGGAGGAGCGATTACAGGATTGACATTCGGAGCCTCATATACTGTTTCGACTATTAACGGATCATGTACCTCGGCAGAGAGTACCTCATTCAGTATAGCTGCTCAGTCAAGTGTACCTGCAATACCAACGCTTACAACTACCGCTGCAACTTGTGCCGGTGATGGTACAGCAACAGTTTCGAACTACGTTGTAACGCAAACTTACATCTTTACTCCAGCTGGTCCATCTGTAGGGGCTGGTGGATCCGTTACCGGTATGACGACAGGAACGTCCTATACAGTCGTAGCGAGTGATGGCGTTTGTTCTTCAGGATCAAGTGCATCCTTCAGCATAGCAGCGCAGCTTGTTACTCCGGTAGCACCGACGATCACAACAACAGCTGCGACTTGTTCAGTGGCGGGCACAGCTACGATCAGCAATTATGTGGGAACGCAGACCTATACGTTCACCCCTG
>JBKCAB010000464.1:0-731 GCA_046307935.1 Bacteroidota bacterium
GTGGGACCCGAAAAAACAGCGTCCTGAGCTTTGGAATATTTACAATGGGAAGATCGATAAGGGTGAGAATGTTCGTGTATTTCCGATCTCGAACTGGACGGAGCTGGATGTCTGGAACTACATAAAGAGGGAAAACATTGCGTTGCCGTCGATCTATTTTACACACGAACGGGAGTGTATCCTCACGGAGCAGGGACAGCTTATGAATGTGAATGAGTTTGTGACCATCGAAGCTTCGGATGTGATCGTTAACCGAAAAGTGCGATACCGAACGGTTGGGGACATGACCTGTACCGCTGCTGTTGAAAGTGAAGCGTATACCGTGGACGACATCATCAATGAGATCAAGGCAACCAAGATATCTGAGCGCGGTGCTACACGCATGGATGACAGGACGAGCGAGGCAGCAATGGAGGACAGAAAAAAGGGAGGCTACTTCTAAAGTCTTGTTGATTTTGAGTAATGCATTTAGAGAGAAACATGGAACTTTTACGATTTTTTACGGCCGGAAATGTGGATGACGGGAAAAGCACGCTGATCGGTAGGCTTTTGTACGACAGTAAATCCATTTCTACGGATATCATCGAAACACTGACACGTCAGAGCAAAACAACGGGAGTGGATACTGAGATCGATCTGGCTTTGCTTACCGACGGATTACGTGCAGAACGGGAGCAAGGAATTACGATCGATGTGGCCTATAAGTACTTTTCCACGGAAAAGCGAAAATT
>JBKCAB010000465.1:0-4865 GCA_046307935.1 Bacteroidota bacterium
TGATGGATGTTCAAATGCCTGAAATGGATGGTCTAGCCACCACCCGTGAGGTGCGCAGATTGTATGGGAACCGCATTCCGATTGTTGCCCTCACTGCAAACGCATCGACCGAAGACCGAGCGATCTATCTGAAGGAAGGAATGGATGAGGTCCTCACCAAGCCCTTCGAAAAGGCTGAATTGTTCGAAATCCTGCAACGACTGATCGGTGAGAAAATCGGAGATGCTACTGAAGTCACCTATTCTCTGGATTATTTGATGGAATTGTCCTCAGGAGACGCCGAATTTGTTGGCAGCATTCTCGCTACTTTTACTGAGAGTACACCGCGCTATTTATCAGAATTGAATGCTGCAGTGGATGAAGCCGATCTCAATAAGATCAAGTATGTCGCCCACCAGCTAAAGCCATCACTTCAAACTTTAAAGGTGACTCGTGCATCTGAGCTCGCAATAGAGATCGAAAAGCGTGCTAAGGAAGGTTGCGCGGTCAATGAGTTGATCCCTCTCGTTCGTAGGCTCGAATCTGATCTCAAGACCGTCATAGAAGATATCAAAGAAAGAAATCTGGGATAGGACAAATGGCCGCAAGGAACACTGATATTATGATCATTCACCAAGAGCCGGAGTTCACGAAACGTCTTGAAAAGTTCCTTTATGAAAATTTCGACTGTACAGTGCTTTCTTTTGAAACACTGCGGATCTGTCTCAGTGCAAGGCCTCCACAACCTGATATCGTTTTTGTTCATTATCACCTCAACGATATGGATGGCTTGAGAGCGATCCGATTGCTCAAGAAACGGTGGAAGCGTGCGGTTTTCGTTTTGATCGGCACTACCGAACAACTTACAGCACAGCGGTTAGCCCGCTTTGGCGTGGATATCACCGTGGATGGAACGGAAGAGCTCGAAAGGGCTGTTCATGATGCGCTGCGGTACCACCGTTACAAACGTCTGGCTGGAAGGGTAGTTGTCTCTTTGCTCGCTTTTCTATCACTCGTGTTGGTCGGTCTGCTCATCTATGCCAAAGCATAATCGGATCAGTTCCCGCTTGTTGTTCACTTCCGGACGAATGAGTTCATTTTCTGCGGTCAATGCCACAATGCATAAATCCTCTTGCAAACACAGCTCAAGATCGTGACTGGACAATAGGATGCATTTGTTCTGCTCTTTCGCGATCCTTTTCAATAATTTAATGACCTTCAGTTTGTTAGGGTAATCCAGGAATGCTGTTGGTTCGTCCAGAAGGATCACATCGGTCTCTTGAGCGAGTGCCCGACAAATTGCGGCAAGCTGACGTTCACCGTCCGAGATCCTGGACGTGTATTTTTCCTTGAGTTGTTCCAGGCCTGCAAGTTGGATAACCTTATCTGCCAGTGCACGATCATCTGCTCCGGGCTTTCCGCTCAGCGGCAGATAGGGTGTCCTTCCCAAGAGGATAAAATCGAATACGGATAGGTGTTCTATTCCTTCAAAGCGGGGAGTAACGAAAGCCAATGTACGTGACATTTCATGTTCATTCATCAGGCGAACATCTTTGCCTTTCATTTCGATCTTTCCGCTCAATGGCGGTTCAATTCCACACAGCGTTCTCAGAAAGGTTGTTTTTCCCCTGCCATTCGATCCGATCAGTGCATAAACTTCTCCCTGTTTCAGCGTCAGCTCACTGATCCTGAACAAGACATGATCATACCCGATCTCGGTGTTCGTTATATGGATCATGCGAGTCTTCTGAAAATAATGTAAACAATGAAAGGAGCACCAATCAACGAAGTGATCACATTGATCGGGATATGTACCATCCGCTCTGCTGACATGCATAGTATGTCGCAAAAGAGCATGAAACCGGCACCGGCAAGTACATTTGCCCACAGCAGTTTTCGGTGATCCTGCGTTTTCAAGAACATTCTGGTGAGATTGGGTATTGCCATGCCCACAAATGCGATCGGTCCACAGAAAGCCGTGATCAGTCCAGCGAGGAGTGCTGTAATAACGATCAGCATCAAACGAATGCGTTTCACCCTGATCCCGAGTGACCTGGCAGCGTCTTCTCCCAAAACCAATGCATTGAGTGCGCGTGTTACAGTCAGTGTCAGCATGAGCCCAATCGCAAAAACTCCGCCGATGACAGGCAGTTGTTGAAATTCGGTCATCTGCAGTGAACCAAGGCCCCACATCATGAAGTTTTTGATACTTTCCGCAGTACTCACAGACTGTATCAGTGCGGTGAGTGCAGAAATAAAGCTCCCGATCATGATCCCGATGAGCAAAAGGCTGACATTGCTTCTCACATAGCCTGAAATACCCAGAATGAGCAGACCGGAAAGGAAGGCACCCGTCAATGAAAGTCCGATGATCCCTACATCACTGTGCAAGAAGGCGGTACCGGATAGAATGCCGGTTGCCACAGCCAGACTTGCTCCGGAATTGATCCCGAGAATATAGGGGCCTGCCAGTGGATTCCTAAAAAGTGTTTGCATGAGCATTCCGCATACCGAAAGACCTGCGCCAGAGAGAATAGCCATGGCTGCGCGCGGTATTCTGAATTCCACTGCGAGAATGTGGTTGCTGTTATCCGGTTCGAATCGGAAAAGGGCATTCAGGAGCTCTCCGAAAGGCAAATTAACGGATCCGCTGTTAAGGTGTACGATGAGCAGCAGCAGAAGAAGCACTGTCAAGACCGGGAATGATATCAGTACGCGGTTTGTCCTCATTTTGTGACCTTTCCGTAAAAGTGCATAGCTCCATGCGGAAGTTTTCCGGGGTGGAAGATCCTGATCAGGTCTTCCAGCACGCGGTCCGGTTCAGATGCACTGCGCTCCCAGTATTTATTCATGTTGCCGGAATAGCACCAGATATTCTCTGTGTGCATGAGTTTCAGGTTTCTTAGTTTGGGGCTGTTCATCAGTATTCCGCTGCAGTCGGTGTACCCCGGATTGATCCAGTATTGCGCTTTAGCGCTCTCTTTCATTACCTGCTCAATTGTGCGCAGGGTGCTTCCCGTTCCTTTTTCTTGCGCATAGAGATAGTCACCACCGGCATCTTCGATGAGCGTAGCATGGTAGCTGTTTCCGTTGGGTGCAGCCCAGCTGTCTCCGATCATGTTGCCGCTCAGGATGAGCGGACGTTCCCGAAGGTTTTTCATCATTCCTTTCAGTTCATGGTACCTGTTTTCAGTTCTTCTAAATGACTGATCAGCCTTTTCAAAGGAACCTGTCATAATTCCCATGAACAGGATCCATTCCGCTTTTCCGAGTGGTTTCAGCTCGCGCCAGTCCGGGATGGGAATGCAGGTAACCCCCATTTTCTCTAGCTTCTTCTCATTCGGGAATGATTTACCGAAATCACTATAGAGGACATAGCTTGCTCCGGCAGCAATTATCTTTTCAGGAGCGTACTCACTCTCGCTGCCAAGGTCCAGAACACGCTTATTTTGCAATGCGGTGATCAGTCTGGGTTCGTACACGTAGTTGCCACTTGATACAGCACATACGGCATCGGTTTTGCCAACTTTGGAAAGCATGCCGATCTGCGTTGCCGAAAGAACGGCCATGTTCCTTACCGGTGTCTTGATGAACATGTATCCTTCCGGAAGAGTTGCCGGTTCATTCGGTCCGAAAACCGCTTTGAAGCGCACATCCTTCTTGTCCGGATCCAGTATTTCCACAAAATAGCTGTCTCCGCGCGAGCAGATCTTCAGGTGACGGGCATAGCGCACCAGTTCACACTTGCGTGGAGCCTCTTTGGCGTTGGTCGCCCGTTGCTCGGATGAACAGGAAAAGATCAGTACGATCGCGAAGAAAAGCGCTAACACCGGTTTAAGCATGTCACAAAGATAATCCTTTAACGCGATTGAAAGTTCCCGGATTCGGGTAGGGTAATGGAGGGGGTGGAAATGAAAAAGCCCCGGACGGATCCGAGGCTTGTGTATACAATTCTTTACGGCTTATTCGCCTACAACTTCAAACTTGAAGACCGGACGAACACCTTTATGAAGGTTGGCTTCTGCCTCGAATGTCCCCAATTCTTTGATCGGCTCATCCTTGATCTTCAGCGACTTCCTGTCGATGTCGAAACCGGCTTTTTTGAGTGCTTCAGCAAGTTGTACCGTGTTCACAGCACCAAAGATCTTACCGTTCTCACCAGCCTTAGTAGTGATGGTAACCGTAGTTGTCTCCAATTTTGTAGCAACTTCTTGCGCTTCAGCGAGCATTTTCGATTCTTTGTGCGATTTCTGACGCATCATTTCCTCGTGTGCCTTCTTCGCAGAAGCTGTTGCAAGGATCGCATAGCCCTGCGGGATCAAAAAATTGCGTCCGTAGCCCGGCTTCACCGTAACGATCTCGTTCGCATAACCGAGCTTATCTACGTTTTTCTTTAGAATTACTTCCATTGTCGTGGTATTTTCGTGTTCAACTACTTCTTATTTCAACATATCGCCAACGTAAGGAAGGATCGCCAGGTGACGCGCACGCTTGATAGCTTTGTTAACGCGCTTCTGGTACTTCGCTGACGTTCCTGTGATGCGGCGCGGAAGGATCTTTCCTTGCTCATTTACCAGCTTCAACAGGAAGTTAGGGTCCTTGTAGTCGATGAACTTGATGCCGCTTTTCTTGAATCGGCAGTATTTATCTTTCTTGATCTCGATGTTGATCGGGGTCAAATAACGGATATCGTTTTGTGACATGACTCTTTTGTTTAATGGGGTTAATAATTAAGCTTCAGCCGGTGCAGCTTTCTTTTCACCTAGCTTGCTCCTTCTTTTCTCGGAATACTCCAGATGGTCTTTGTCCATCTTCACAGTGAGGAATCGAAGAACACGCTCGTCACGCTTAAACATCAGTTCGATGTCAGCCACTGCAGTTCCTTC
>JBKCAB010000466.1:0-356 GCA_046307935.1 Bacteroidota bacterium
ACCGCTTTTGCACTTGCTCAGGTCATCGCTGAGTTGGTGAAGAATAAAATCTTTCCTGTCATCATTGGTGGCGGGCAAGATCTTACTGTTGCCATGTACAAAGGATATGAGAGACTTGAACAAATGGTGAACATCTGTTCAGTTGACTATAAATTGGACCTTGGTTCACCTGAAGAGGAAGTCCATGCAGACGCATACCTGAGTCATTTGTTGCTCCAACGTCCGTGTTACCTCTTTAATTATGCGAACATCGGGTTGCAGTCTCCGTTTGCTTCGAAAAATGAATTGGATCTCTTTGAAAAATTGTATTTCGATCATTGTCGGCTCGGTGAATTCAATGCTGATTTCCGCAAGGC
>JBKCAB010000467.1:0-2615 GCA_046307935.1 Bacteroidota bacterium
ATATCCTATTGATAAATAAAAAGATAAAATGATATACCTAAAGCGAAACATCACTACTTTTCTTTACTGGTAAAAGTCAGTGAGAAATGTGGCGACCATCCCAGTTGCTGATGGTAAGCGGAGCCCAGATCAAGCTGAAACATCTTGTATCGATATCCAAACCCAAAGGAGAATTCAATCGGCTGTGCAGCGACACCCGCCCTGAAAAAGAACTTGTCTATGGGCTCATATTCCATTCCTGCTTTGATCCTCAATGGATGGTCAAGATCTTTTTCCGCTTCAAGAAGTAGCATGACCTTCTGGAGCTCGTAAGAAGTTCCCAGTCGCATGAGCGTCGTAAAACGGTCGTTCTCAAAATCTGCAAGACCCGACCTTCCCAAATTATAGGCACTCATACCCATCTTCCAGTTTTCCGTAATCTCAGCAAGGATCCCCATTTCGGCTGTAGCACTGTGTCTTGAACCGTAACTCTCATTTAAAATGATACCCGCATAATTTACCTGTATCCCGGCTGAAAATCTTTCAGACAACTGCATGCTGTATCCTATTCCAGCTTTTCTGGACCTGAATTGCTCATAACCAAACAACTGAGCTCCAATTGATAATACACCTTTTTTAAGCGGAACAGCAACTGCTATTCCTTGCGATTGTAATTCCCGTAAAAGAAACCGATTTTCATAGCAGACACCAGCAGACACTTCACGGAGCGAAGCCAAACCGGCGGGATTGTGGTGATAGCTCCAAACGTCCTCCAAAGCAACACTTGCATTGGCCATAGAACCACTCCTGGCACCCATGGGGTACCATCCCTGAGCAAGTGTGGCCGTGCCAACGAGTAAACTCAAGAAGAGGAATGCATGACGAAACATGGTCTAAAAATAGGTTTTATACTTAAAGATCGATCAGACGTATGAGCCCAGTTGCAATTGATTTATCAACATAATCGGACCAATCGATAAAAAACCAATTCCGGCCGTTATTTTCAGACAACGCAACAAACCTGCGCACTTCATCTCCCCCAGACTCCCAGTCAGATTGAATTATCTTTGCTTCGTAAAGAACATGAATGTCATCATCCTGTTTTTCGATCCTTCTGATTACCGGATCCTCTGAAAAGTAATCTTTGGGCTCAACAGTGAATTTCTTCAGAAAAGCCGAATCCCCTTTTTCTTTATAATACCTTACGACCAATGGATGCTGCATAGAGACATAGGCAAGTAATGCTCCAGCCTTTCTAGCTTCCGTGTAATTCGTGGTTGACTCACTAAGTGTCGCCTCTTGCTCAGCGTTCAGTGAACAACTCGAAAGGAACTGCACCATTAAAAGAAGGAACACAACTCCAACTGCTTTAAACCAACCTTTCTTCAAATTCATTTTCAATAGCAATAACAAATGGCTCGGCACAACCAAGCATATCCATAATCCTCAGCTTTTCCAGGTACTGTTTCGCTTCCACCCTGTGAACCAATATCCTCGAACCTACGAGCTGTAACTCAGTGAATACCGTTTGACTTTCAATACGATAGAATACCTTATCATTGGGTAGCTTTCGGTATTGAGGAAATTCCATGTTTTAAAAAAATATACATTACTAAAATACGTTTTAAAGTTGATCTGAAAACGATATTTTTTAGTTTTACAAAGGTATTATGACAAGCAAACTGGACCTTTCATTTCAGAACAAAAAACAGCCCAAGGTCGGCAGTGTGCTGATATCAGATCCATTTCTAGATGAAGATTTTTTTCGACGCTCTGTCATTCTTCTTTGCAATCATGACCAGGAAGGCAGTTTTGGCCTGGTACTGAATAACTATTTAACGATTGATCTTCATGAACTGGAAGAATCCTTTCCTGATATTCAGGCAAGGATATCAGTCGGTGGCCCGGTTGATACGGAACATCTTTTCTTCATTCACACGTATGGCGAACAGATCGATTCGTCGACACTGATCTCCGGCAAGATGTATTTTGGAGGGGATTTTGAACAATTAAAGGAACTGATCTCCAGCGATCCGGATTGCCGTTCAAAAGTGCGTTTCTTTTTAGGTTATTCGGGTTGGGGCAAAGAACAACTTCAGAACGAACTTAAAGAAAACAGTTGGATTGTTGCGAATAACATAAGGGAAGAGGAGATTTTTGACACCTACAACGACGAACTATGGAGAACATGTCTGGAAAAGCAGGGCGAGCGCTTCAAGGCGATCTCCAAGTTTCCGTTGAATCCGAATGACAATTAGATTGGGGGGATATGGAATCTGGATGTTATTGAAATTAGAACCGAGATGCGAGATTGACGAAGAGCTTTGCGTCTCCGCGTTTAATCATTACCACACAAAATAATGAAATTACTCCCTGTCAAGCACTACCACTTTTTTGTCCCAGGTCATTGTTTTTGGAATTCCTGACTTATTGAATATAGTGATTGTCCCCTTAACGATGTTTTCGCCTTGCTTTCGGGGAACCATACGGATGTAGGCTATTCCATCTTTGATTCTCAAGATCTCACCAACTCCATTGACATCAACTGTTGGCGTTTTGTAAGGATTGTATGCGCCAATAAAAACCTTTAGAATCGCTGTATCGCCGGCGATAACTGCTGAAGGACCGTCTACGAT
>JBKCAB010000468.1:0-2021 GCA_046307935.1 Bacteroidota bacterium
ATCTGCGCGTTCCCCGGTTAAAAGATCGAGTGCACTGAGTAAGATGGATTTCCCAGAACCCGTTTCCCCTGTGATAACCGTAAATCCAGGTTCAAGATGCAGGTCCAGCTCGTCAATGAGGGCAAAATTCGAAATGCGAAGTGAGCGGATCATCAATCAAGTATTTCCTGATAGCGCGAGGCATTGGCAGGATCTATTCGTTTGAGTAAGTTGACCACTTCTGTTTTATCCTTCACCTCAGCATCTGTGTACAAATTCTTCAATTCGTCCCGTTTAGATTGGACAAAATTGAGTGTGTTAACCGCATTCGGCCTTGTCGCCACCACTTTATTCAACTTACTCAGTGCATCAAAGATCGCTTTACGCCCTTTTAGTTTGTCATCGTAGAGCAGGTCGACACCCATTCTGTGGTATTCGAAATTACATTCTCTCAAGGGCTCAAAAAGCTGATGGAGGACATTGTCAACCAGATAGAATCGATTTCGTTTGCCCTGCTCATTCGATTTCCATCCGCGCGCTGCGGAAACCTGCGCATTAGCTACAATCTGCTGCGCCTCATTGAAATAAGCGGTTCCGCCTTTCATTGAAAAGGAATCATAGTCCATTCCCAAAATAAAGTAGGCGTAGAAAGCCAAGATGGAGGTCAGATTATCACGGTACTGATTGGGCGCATAGACCAAAACTGCATTCCTTGAGAACGAGAACTGAATATCATCATCTTGAAAATTGAATACTGTCGTGTTGTAGCTGGAGTTAAAGGCCGGACGAGATGATTGTACCTGCAGAGAACCTTCATAATTACCGGGACTTGGGATACTATTGATCTGAAGCTGTATATTGCAGTTGATACGTTCCTCGACTTTAAACTTGTCCTTGGTCCACTGCGTATTGTTCATGAAGTCGTAGATCGTCTGCTTCAATTGGTCGAAAACTTCCTTTTCCACAGAAGTAACCTCAAGTCGGGCATCGGTAATGATACTGACCTGACAATTCAGTTCCTGAGAACGCAGGATACTCACTGAAATCGTCAATACAACCGCTAAGAATAATCTCATCGCTTCAGAAAAATGATTTGATCAACAATATCGGATGCTACATCCGACTTGGACTTTAACTCGAATTTAGTCAAATTATTGTAAACATCAAGGATCGTGATCCTGTTCGTGTCAGATGCGAATCCAGCACCCTCGTCCTCTAGTGTGTTCACTACGATCAGATCAAGGTGTTTTTTCTTCAATTTCTCCGCGGCAAATTGCAATGCATCATTGGTTTCCAAAGCAAAACCTACAAGGACTTGTTCTGCGGACCTGTTTTTTCCTGCCCAACTCAAAATATCCGGATTTTTAACCAAATGTAGCTCAAGGTCATCCCCCTCTTTTTTAATCTTACGACTTGACACTTTTTGAGGTCTGTAGTCTGCTACTGCCGCCGCAAACACTCCAATATGGCACTTTTCCCAATATTTTTTCACCTGATCCAGCATTTCCTCAGCCGTTCTCACTTTGACCAACTCAAGGTCAGGATGTGTTAGTTCCAGCCTCACTGGCCCGGTGATCAAAGTTACATGTGCTCCTTCATTGAGGCATTTCTTGGCTATCTCAAAGCCCATTTTTCCTGTTGAATGATTGCCAACAAAACGAACAGGGTCGATAGGTTCATAAGTAGGTCCGGCCGTGATAAGTACTTTCTTGCCTTTCAAACGACCAAAATGAGTTGCAAAAGTCTTATTGATAAATTGAATGATCGTTTCCGGTTCGGCCATCCTCCCTTCACCACTCAATCCACTGGCCAGTTCGCCACTTTCGGCAGGAATAATGGTCACACCGTCACTCACCAGACAATCCAGATTTCTTTTTGTCGCCGGATGAGCGTACATATCCAGATCCATAGCAGGGGCAGCGAGAACAGGACACTTCATGGAAAGGTAAGTTGCAAGCAGCAAATTATCACAGGAACCGGAAACCATTTTACTCATGGTTGTTGCTGTCAGCGGAGCGATCACAAAAAGATCCGCCCACAAA
>JBKCAB010000469.1:0-2537 GCA_046307935.1 Bacteroidota bacterium
ATTCGTTGAAGAAATGCGGCAGAAGGGGTTCAGTTATTGGCTCTCCGAAGAGGATACCGGACCAACAAAAAATCATACACCAACAACAGCAAGTGAGTGGTGGATCGTATTCTACAAAGCTTCGGTTGTTCAGCCGGATTCATCCAGGATCGGGGGATTTGTGAGTTCACCGCTCGCTATGAATTCCATCTATGATCGGGTTCCCTACGCTTTTCCTTTCCGGTCGATCAAGGGAAAAAGTAATTTCACCTTAGTGTCAGTTCATCTCCGCCCGGGGGATAGCAAGGAAGATAAAGTTTTCAGAAAAAATGAACTACAATCGCTTTTCAAATGGACATCAACACAGAAAGAAACCAATCGCGATTTTTACGTTTTAGGGGACTGCAATATCTACGATCGGTCCGAGTTTGAAGAATTTGACGGTCAAGGGATCCAAAGTCTGAATGAGGATTGTCTAAGCACGAATACAAAAATGTACGAATCAACATCAAAAGGAGAACCCTATGATCATGTTTTTTACAGCAACTATAGTGTGGAAGATATTGTGCCATCCTCTTTCCGCGTAGTTGATCTGATGAATAAGATCATTGAAAAGGGTGTTCCTGCCGGAGTAACGCTGGTGCCCTATGATCACGACACTTTTCGAACGAATTTTTCTGACCATGTTCCGGTCAGCTTCCGGATCGTAACAGGGCGAGATACGGATCTATGATCCGCAACCGACACATTCAATGTGGCTATCCATCGGTCTTACCCCATTCAGCTTCATTTCGAGGTTATGAATTGCATCCTTAATATCCATATCAGCAAAAAGGTCGCCGGTGAGCTTGGATTTTAATACTTCGATCTGTTCAGTAAGTGTCTTTTCGTTTTCCATATTCGTTTAATTTATCCCATTAAATTTCTGAAATTCACGACTAGGAAGGAGAACGACAACTGTAAAATTATCCACTTAAGATTCTTATCAACGTTTACTATCACCGCGGAGTCTCGCTTCGAGGGCAATGAACATAGCACACATTCCCCAAATCGGAACGGAAGCTTTATCAGTGTCAAGATAATTGTTGAGTATGCCGTGCACAAAATAGGTGGTCAGTGAAATGATCATGGCCATGAGCATAACCCGCATTTCACGATCTTCCTTCGGCCAGCGGTTATAGAGGTTGATCCCGGTGTAAAATATCGTACCTACGATCAGTAGAATGGAGATCATTCCGAGAAAACCCATTTCTGCCAGAGGTCCCAGGTATTCGCTGTGCGCATTCCCAAGGTTGCCAAAATTGGTAGATATGATGGTCAGGTTCTCCGGCTCCTGAAAACGGGCATACTCAAAGGCATAGGTTCCCGGACCGAAACCGAAAAATGGTCTTTCTCGAAACATGTCAATCGCACAAGACCAACGGTTGATACGTTCGAGGTTTGATGCGTCGGTAGTCACATTGGCAGCGCTTTGAAGTTTCTCGCCAAACTCTTCCGTGGTATGCTCATATTTGTTCCGCTCCAGTTCCATCTGTATACTGCTCCATGAAAAGAAGAGTATAGTGCCCGCGATCAGTGCGGTACCGGCCACAAGGCTGAAACGGATTCTGAAAGCGATCAGCGCCCAAACCCCAAGTCCCGCGATCACGCTGAGCCAGGCAGCTCGCGTGTAGGAAAAATAAAGCCCCAATAGAGCAACGAACATAAATCCGATCAGGACCGCTTGAATGAGTGGTTTATGTTTTTTTGAGAGGTACAGTCCGAAGATCAACGGCACTACCAGCGCAACGATTGCACCATAGATCGTATGATCCTTGAAGAACGGCCACATCACCCAGTGCCCCTCCTTCTCACCGAAACGGTATCCGGCATGTATGAATAATGTATAGAGAATGGCGATGATCATCCCTGCTGAAAAGAGCCAGAAGAATGCAATGATGTGTTTCCTTTCTCTAAAAACATAGGTTCCAAATAACAGAACGGGAACAATAAACCATAGTCGGGCAAGCAGGAACTTAAAACTGACCACCGGATGTGCGCTGGTTATAGAAGTTATGAATACCCAGAAGAGAAAGAAACCAGCGGACCAAACGATCGGAGAGCTCCATGTTGTCGTAGGAATTATCGGTCTACGCAGTTGGAACAATACAACCATCAACAGGAATCCCATAAGCATTGGTTCAGTCGGAAGAAACAGCCCAAAACTGTCGGTATATTCTTCAATATTGATCGATAGTGGTGTGAAAAAAGCGAGACTTAAAAAGGTCCATTCCGTGCGGTAGACAGCAAAATATACAGCCAATAGGGCAAACGGAAAAAGAGAAAGGTAGGCCTGATCCTGCCAGATGAACCACGACGAAAGGATCAGATACACCAAACTGGCAAGCAACAACAGTATGTTCTGTCGGAGAAAGAGCACCGTCAGGATATTTTCCTCAGCTCATTGATGCGGTCGCGAATGAGCAGCCCGAAGACCATGAAGACGAAAGCACCGACTGTTGAAAGGAGTACAATGATCATTCGTTTTGGCTTATCTTTCTTGTCAGCTACAACAGCAC
>JBKCAB010000470.1:0-3951 GCA_046307935.1 Bacteroidota bacterium
TAATTGTGCGTGCTGATCGCTTTATCACCATGATTAAGATGGTGGTACAAAAGAGCTGAATCAGCTATCCAGAGAAGTTGTTCACGCTCATCCATTGCTACGTAGCTGTCTGTAAGATCGGAATAATTGAATTTTCCTTCGTTGACATACTGAAGATCTCCGAGCGAATGGGTGGAATCGCAGAACTGTTCAACCGTGATCGGATCATTCATGAACTGGAAATGTGCGGTTATGGGCAGGTGCGTTTTCAAAAAGCGCTCAGCAGGTATGAAAATATAGTTTTGCTGTGGATTGCTGAGAAAACCTTCCTTAAAAGTATACGTGCGTTTGATCCGGTATCTTGGATTCTGTTTCCCCTTCTGAAAGATGTATTTGAACCTGAACTTTTTCAACCATTTGAAAAAAGGCGTTTTTATGCGTTCTTCTTTTTTGAATCCGTAGATCCCAATGCTCCCGGCATCCCAGGTAGGATCTGCAAGAAGCCACTTCCCGTCACATTTGAATGCCACCCATGCATGATCTGAAAGGAATTTGGTGGAGTCGAGCCCAAGGGTGAAGTCATGCGTGAATCCACCGACATCAATGGCTTCGATCCCGCAGCGGTCCAACATACTTACCATCAGGTTCGCATAGCCCGTGCACGTGGTTGTCCGTTTCAGGTATACCCTTTCCGGTGATTGGTGGCGAATAGGCTGACCGCTCATCAGCGAGCGGTAATCGTATGATATATTCTCGGTGATCCATTTGTAAACAGTCATGACCTTTACTGAATCATCTTCTATTCCCGAGGTCAACTTGTCCGTAAGCTCTTGCCATGTTCTAGGCTCCTTATCCCTCCGAAGATCGAAAAGTGCAATTGGTTGCCCATGCAATTCAAAACTGGTTGTAAGCACGATCAACACACATACTATCTGACGGAAAGCGATTAACATATCATTTCAAACTAAAAGTACAATTACCGTTCACCTCCTATAACGTAGAGATCACAAAAAGGCACCTTGTTAAAAAAAGTTAAGCCTAACACGACACGTTAACAGACACCTACTTTAGCTAAAATTTTTGTCTGTGATCAAGATCCGTGTTAACCTGATCTGGACCCTTGTGGTCTTAGCAATGCTGGCTTTGTTGGTCATCCAGGCTTTTCAGACCGCCCAACTGTATGACCGCACGTCCATCAAGTTTCGGAATACCTTGTCCACATCGCTCGAAAGAATTGCCATACGTCACGAAAAGGCAGAGGACATCCGTCGATATATGCACATCGTTAACCGTGATTTCAGCGGACAGTATAAGGATATTCTAAAGGAGGAATTCAAACAATTGCTTTCCACCCAGGAATCCATCTCTATTCAGGATACTGCCGTTTTCGAGAACGGCGAGTTACACAATTACCTGGTCATCAAGGGAACTGCCTACGATTCGTTATCCGGAGTATCGACTGAACAACGTGTCCTTGCGCGCGATGTAAGGCAGATAAGAGATCTCTTTGAGCGGCAGCAAAAGAAGATCCCGACAAACGATTCGGTCAAACTGGCCATTCAGCTGGATCAGCGTGTTTTGCAGCAGATCTTTAAAAAAGCGAAGTTCGTCAACGATATGATGATCGAAGCATTCCGTGACAATGTGTACGAGTCACCGGCCAAAAGGATCGATGTTGTTTTTCTGGATTCAGTGATCCGCACCGAGCTCTCCAATGATGACCTGCCTAAATACTACACCTACATGATCTCAGACGAGTTCGGCTCGCCGATCGATTTTCCGAACGCTCCTGAAAATTATGTTACTGACCTCGATACGCTAAGAACCGGAAAAACCTTACTCTTCCCAAGCAATATATTGGATGAGAACATCTTCCTCCATATTTCCTTTCCAAAAAAGAACCGTTTTCTTCTGGGTGAAATGTGGGTTCAGCTTTTGATCAGTGTTTCCCTGATGGCGTTCATCATTGCCGCCATGATCTTCATGTTTCGCACCATCCTTACCCAGAAAAAGCTTTCTGAGATGAAAAACGACTTCATTTCCAACATGACGCATGAGTTTAAAACTCCAATTTCCACCATTTCGCTGGCCTGTGAAGCAATGAGCGATACTGATATGGTCAAAAGTGGTGACGATGTCAAGCCCTACGTGAAAATGATCCGGGACGAAAACGGGCGCTTGAGCACATTGGTGGAAAGGATCCTTCAAAGCGCCGTACTTGAAAAGGGCGAAGGGAGAATGAACAACGAGAAATTGATCATCAATGAAGTGATCCATGATGTCGCCCACCACGCCCAATTCAGACTGCAGAATTCCGGTGGGAAGATCGAGCTGAACTTACCTACTGAGCTGATCGAGATCGAAGCCGATAGAATGCATTTCACCAATCTTCTGACAAACCTTGTTGATAATGCCATCAAGTACAGTAAAGCATCTCCTGAGGTCGAAATATCTTTAAAACACGAAAATAAAAAGATCCTGTTAACCGTTAAAGATCACGGAATAGGTATAAAAAAAGAACATATTTCGCGGATCTTTGATAAATTGTACCGAGTTCCGACCGGAAATTTACATAACGTTAAAGGTTTTGGCCTCGGACTGAGCTATGTTAAAAAAGTAGCTGAGTTACATGGATGGCAGATCACGGTCAAAAGTCGTGTTGGGGAAGGGTCCGTATTTACGGTTACGATAAAAGAACCACAATGAGTAAACAGCTGAACATATTGCTTGCAGAGGATGATGAGAACCTCGGAAAGTTGGTGCACACATTTCTTCAGAACAAAAACTTCAACGCTGATCTTGCAAGAGACGGGAAAGAGGCTTTCGAGAAATTCGTGTCCGGTAAATACAATTTCCTGATCCTTGATGTGATGATGCCACACATGGATGGGTTTACTTTAGCCAAAGAGGTCAGGGAGATCGATAAAAAAGTTCCGATCCTTTTCCTCACAGCTAAGGCCATGAAAGATGACAAGCTGGAGGGATTTGCCATCGGTGCAGACGATTATCTTACCAAGCCATTCTCTATGGATGAATTGGTTGCGCGTATTCATGCGATAGCCCGGAGGACGGAAATTACAGCGGAGAGTACCGATGAGACTGTCATGCTGGGAAATATCCGCTATGAACCTGAGCTTCGTGTGATCCACTTGAACGATGGCCCACGAAAACTGACCACAAAGGAGAACCAACTTCTGCAGCTATTGGTCAAAAACCAAAATGAGATCTTGGACAGACAGGCAACTTTGCGGGCAATTTGGGGCGATGACAATTACTTCAACGGCAGAAGTATGGATGTTTACATCGCAAAGTTGCGAAAGCTCCTGAAAGAGGATCCCGCAATAGAGATCATGAACGTTCACGGAAAAGGATTTAAGTTCATTATCAAGTGATCAAGCCATTCATGAAGGAAATGTTGGCCTCAAGATCAAACGGCATCCTTCTTATTGCCATGCTTGGAATTAGTATACTCCATGCTCAGCCAGCACCCCCACCAACTGAAGCAGCCAGTCGAGAGCTTGAAGTGCGTTGGATCTACCCCAGCGAAAAACCCGGATCTGTTCCTAAACACGAGCGCATGGAAATCGGAGTGGAACCACCGCAAGAAATTCTGGATAAGATCAGTCGTTTTATTGGAAATCAGAATGATGGTTTAAATCCTTTTGATCCGGAACAAGTCGATCTTAGGATGGATCTTATTTCTCCAAGCAATAAGAATATCGTGCGGTATGGCTTTTATTATCGGGACTTCGATCAAGACATCAACGGAAATGGCGGTGATCCGGTGAGTTACAGGAATGCTTACCGACCAAAAAAGACGGAATTTCCTTTCCGTATTCGTTTTGCTCCGGATGAGATCGGATCCTGGCAGGTACTACTCAGGCTATACGTCCACGGCAAACTCTACGCTCAAATGATAGATGGACTCAACTTCGAATGCCAGCCAGGACCGCACAAAGGATACCTAACTAT
>JBKCAB010000471.1:0-1328 GCA_046307935.1 Bacteroidota bacterium
TGCTCCACCAGTGCTTTTCGGAAAATGTTGACCCGGACTTCATTGAAAGCTGGGAGGATCGTGAAGGTTTCAGCGGTATGCACGACAAAGACCAGGTCGAGGACCCGTGGGCTGCCCAAGAAGCACTCCAACAGCTTGTTGAGCTAGGGTACATCGAAGAGATGGATGGTGATAAGCTGGAAATGGTCGAACGTTCCAAATACGAAAGTGAATACTACAAGGCGCGAAACATGATCGATGGTGGTCGGATCGACGATGCCATTCCGATCCTTGAGCGAATATTCAATGAAAAAGGTACGATCCGCTTTGGTCAGCGTCTTGCCTTCGCTCTACTTACGAAGCGTAAATTTGGTAAGGTGGAGGAGCTGATCGGAAGACTTAAGGAGTTGGAGCGGAACGAAGATAGGACGCGAAAGGAGAAACGAAAAGAATATGATCCGAATAATCCTTTCGTTAATCAGGATTTTGAGGATCCCTTGTACCTCGAGTACATTGAAGGCCTGCTGCTGCTTGCGCTGAACAGACAGAAAAAAGCGCTGACGCTGCTTGAAAAGGTTCAGACAAAGAATCCGAGCAGTTTCGAAATACCTATGAACATCGCCAAGATCCATCTGCTTCGCAAGAATTACACACAGGCACAGAAGCAGTATATTAAAGCGTTGGCCGTTGATACGAAGAGCCCGCAGGCTCATCACGGACTGGGGATCTGTTTCTTGAGAAAAGGTGACTTGGATCACGCGATTGAAGAATTTCTACTCGCCTTAAAGACCAATTTTTATATGCCCAATGTCCATTATCACCTTGGTGAAGCACTGTATCGGGCAAAATTCTTCCCAGATGCGATCAATGCTCTTGAGGTTGCTGTACGCTTGTCGCCCGGAATGACCAAAGCCCGAAAGCTCCTAAAGGAGTTGTATTCGGGTCCGGTAACTGATCCAATGAAGTTTGCGGAGCACGATAATTTCCTAAAAGAAAAGATCCGCGGTGAGCTGGTGGTTGTGACCGGTCTGGAAGGGTCAGGGTTTGAGCTGGTTCTGGATGAAATGGCGAAAACAGGTGTAGAGATTCTCTACGAGGAAAAGAACATCACCAACAAAGAGCGGAAGAGAATAGAATTCTTGAAAATAAAGGAGCTCGCATCGAGCAGCGCTTTCCTTCCAGGATACCAACCCAAAGCAATGCATATCAATATTCAGGCTTTATCCTTTTTACCGGAAGATCTCAAATACCGGGTTATCGTCGTTCATAGGGATCTGAAAGAGGTTATTATTGAACAGCAACGATTTATGGATAAGAAAGTGACAAAAGATACGTTGTCGATAAAGCAC
>JBKCAB010000472.1:0-6141 GCA_046307935.1 Bacteroidota bacterium
CGAACCTAGGTACAATGACTTACTGGAGTGATGCGGCAGCAACAGTTGCAGTTTCATCGCCATCTACTATTACAACTTCAGGAACGTATTACATCCAGTCTGCGAATGGTGCATGTAAAGACATAGAGCCGGTAACAGTAACAGTAAACCAGACTCCGGTGCTTGCAATCACGAACCCATCAGCAGTATGTACTCCTTTAACGGTAGATATCACAGCAGCGGCAGTGACAGCAGGAAGTACGAATGCATCGAATCTGACTTACTGGAATGATGCTGCGGCAACTTCGTCACTGGCAACTCCATCAGCGATCGCTACATCAAATACATACTACATCCAGGCAACTAATGCAGGCTGTACGGATGTTGCGCCTGTTACGGTTGTTGTGAATGCTACTCCTGCTCAACCTATTGCTGGAACCGATTCTACATATTGTTCAAATTGGGATCTTGCAAATATGACCGCATCTGGATCAGGCGGGTCATTCAGCTGGTATACGGATCCATCTTTGAATCCGGGAAGTTTTTTCGGATCTGGAGAGCAGATTTTACCTCAAGCAATCAACGGAACGGTCACTTATTATGTAATTGAAACGTTGAATGGATGTGAAGGACCCTACAGCGCAGTTGAGATTACCACCGTAGATTGTGCTATTATTATACCTACTGCCTATACACCTGACGGAGATGGTGTTAATGATACATGGGAGATTATTGACCTGGATAATGTTTATCCAAAGAATATTGTTACAATATTCAATCGATGGGGCAATGTGGTCTACCAGTCGGAAGAGGGTAATTATTCCGCTAAGCCCTGGGATGGAACATATAGAGATGAAGCATTGCCGGTGGCTTCTTATTATTTTGTAATTGACTTCAATGAAAAAGAAGTTAAACCAAGAACTGGAACTGTGGCAATTATTTTGAATAAATAGAAAACGGATTAATCATTACTATGCCAGGAACTATCATAGATCAGCATTTAGAGAATACTGTAAACCCAGTTGAATATAAAGCCTTATCAACGTTGATAACGGTGTTCTTTTTCTGGGGTTTCGTTGCAGCGAGCAATGATATTCTTATTCCAGTTTTTAAAAAAGAATTTGATCTAACACAGGCCCAAAGTCAATTGGTTTCTCTTGCCTTTTATATTGCCTACACCGTTGGTGCAATTCTTTATCAGATAATTTCATATTTAATAAAAACTGACCTTGTTAATCGTTTGGGTTACAAGAACTCCCTAGTGATGGGATTGGTGATTTCAGCAGTTGGAACTCTATTGTTTTATCCTGCCGCCAACAGCGGTTCATTTGAATTAATGCTTGCAGGCTTATTTGTTGTTGGTTTGGGCTTTTCACTCCAACAGACGGTCGCAAATCCACTTGCTATCGCATTAGGGCCCTCCAAATCCGGCTCTCAACGATTAACACTGGCTGGTGGGATCAATAATTTTGGTACAACCATAGGTCCTTTGATCGTGAGTTTTGCAATTTTCGGAACTGCAAGTTCATCTGACTCAACTATGAATATAGAATCTGTGAAAATTCCGTACCTGATTTTGGGTGTTGCATTTCTTCTTGTCGCTCTTTTACTCAAGATATCCAGAATTCCAGATCGTCCTCAAGCTGATGTAGGTTCCATACATCAAGATCAAAACGAAAGGGGAAGTGCGCTCAAATATCCACAACTCCTAATGGGTATGATCGCCATTTTTCTATACGTAGGTGTTGAAGTTGCAACAGCAAGTAATTTACCCGATTACATGGAGAAGGAATTGGGATTTGAGCCAAGTCAGATTGCACCATATATTTCATTGTATTGGGCTAGTCTAATGATTGGAAGGTGGACAGGTGCAATTCAGGCTTTTAGTTTTCAGGATCAAATGGCACGGATATTAAAATTTGTTGTTCCTTATCTTGCTTTTGGTGTTTTCATTTTAGTTAATATCATCGCTGGACATGACATTGGTTCTTTTCTCATTTATGCTCCGGTGATCATCGTTTTAATTATTTCAGATATACTTACTAAGGGGAATCCTGCGCGTATGCTCTTTCTTTTTTCAATCCTTGCTATTTTGGCATTGTTCATTGGAATGTTCGCAGGAGGTAAATTAGGCGTTTTTGCATTGATATCCGTTGGACTTTTTTGCTCCACTTTATGGCCTTGTATTTTTGCACTTGCAATAAAAGGTTTGGGTAAGAATACCAGTCAGGGCAGCAGTTTTCTTATCATGATGATTATGGGAGGAGGAATCTTAAGTTGGCTACAGGGTTTGCTTGCCGATGCCATTACAGTTAACTACAGCTATATAATCGGTGTTCTGTGCTTCACATATCTTGCATTTTATGCCATTCATGTTAGGAAAATCCTTCGCAAACAGGGTATTGAAATTGAGTAGGGTCATTCATTTTCAACAATTATAAAGCTGTTTAAAGAAGTCAAATCTTCGTGAAAGATATATTATCGCGATCCCCGTTGTCACATAAACAGCGTGAGAGAGATATTCTCTTTTCTATTTCGCATCTTACTTTACCCTAAGATTACAGAAGGGTAGCACTAACTTTCGCTTGTCGTAAGCAAACCCATCAGGAAACAATAAATGCTGCATTTTGTGTTTGCTGAACAAATCTCCTGAAGCCCATATTTTACTGAGTTTATTGGAGATTTTTTATCCTGTTTTTATGCACTTTAATTTCATTCGTATCTTCTCCTGTTAATTCTCTGCACTAAAATTTTTTAGATTCAAAGGTTTCCAATATGGCCTGGATCTCCTGAAATGCATGTGATTTGACCAGATATATTTTTGTAAATTCGATTTATAATGTATGCCTGAAATTGAGGAGAGTTAAATCATGAACGCAGAACAATGAGAAAAATACTTTTATTTCTTTCGTTCCTTATTGCAAGTCTCACTTGCTTATCCCAGAGTAGATATGTATCTGAAACTACTAAGAAAATAGTTTACACGCGCGATGGTGGTAAATGCCAATGTTGCGGCAGTACATCAAATTTGGAGTATGATCACATTACGCCATTTTCTTGTGGGGGAGGTAGTGAATCATCCAATATTCAACTCCTTTGTATGCCATGCAATAGGAGTAAATCCAATAGTTGTACTTGTAAAATTCATGACAGGAATGTTGGTACGAATTGCTGTGATAAAAAATCAACAAATAAGCCGGCAAGTACTTCAAGCCAATGCACCGGATTAACTCAGAAAAAAGCGAGATGCAAGAATAGAACTACTAATCCAAATGGTCGGTGCCATCATCACCAATAAGTTGAATAGTGATCAAATAAGCCATGACAAAGAGCTTCTTGACTCTATTCTGAACTTATTGAGGAATGACCATTGAAAATCAATTAGGAACAGATGAAAAAGACAATTTTATTTGCGATAGATCGGAATACCCAAGAAACCATCGTATCAGAAACGGAAAAAGGTAGCAATAAAGTGAACTTCCTTGAGCGTATTCCCCGTAATTCAAACGAGCTGCTTTTTGAAGCGGTGATTCTGTTAACCAATGTTACACATTCTCCAAATTTTGATACTGCAATTTTTAAAGCAATGGATAAGGTTTGTCAGATGATTTATGAGAAAAAATAAAGTGAAATTGAAGGTCTAAATTTTAGATAATGATTCAATGACATTGCTCTTTCTTTGTTTAAATCGTCCGAATGATTTTTAGTCATTTTTCAAATGACCTGAAAGATAAAAAGATACTTACTTGTTTTGTCAAATGAGTGTTCATTTGATGATGACATACAACGAATACAAAGTGGCGCGAATAACATTCATTACACGCCTTACAGATCGGTCTGCAATTCGTTTACTAGTCTCATAATTTACTAATTTTGCATTTGGAATCTACAATTGTTTAACATAGAAGTTAAGATTGTAAAAGCTCATTTGTGAAAAATCCCAGATCCTCAACAATTTATTATGGCCGAGAGAACACTGATTAAGAATATAAGTATGGTAAACGAGGGAAAAATAACCCTAACCGATATCCTTATTGTTGAAGGTTTAATTCAAAAGATTGGAAAACAGGAAGATCCAATTGCCAGAGTGATCGACGGCACAGGGAAATATTTACTTCCGGGGATCATTGATGGGCAAGTTCATTTCCGTGATCCCGGATTGACCCACAAAGGTGATCTGTATACCGAGAGCAAGGCAGCAATTGCCGGTGGAGTGACATCTTTTATTGATATGCCAAACACGTCTCCGAATGTACTAAGTATGGATATTTTAAATGAAAAATACCGTATTGCAGCTGATAAGTCGTTGGCGAATTTTGGTTTTTTCCTGGGAGTTAATGGTGATAACCTTGACGAAGTGATCAAACTGGATACATCAGGTCTTCTCGGTGTTTCCGACGATGGACTATATTTCACTAAGAAAGGAAATCTATTGGCCGACAATCCAGCGACCATGGAAAAGCTTTTTGCGAATTGCAGTGCAGTAATTGCGATCCATTCCGAAAAGGAACAAATTGTTGAAGAGAACGAAAACATCTACCGTGAAAAATATGGCGAGAATGTTCCCGTTGAATTTCATCCTGTAATAAGAAGCGAAAAGGCCTGCTATGAAGCTACAAAAAGGGCCATCGAAATTGCGGAGAAACACAATGCACGCCTGCATATTCTTCACCTGACCACTGAGGCAGAAACGCATTTATTCCGCAATGACATTCCTTTGCGGGAGAAAAAGATAACAACTGAGGTTTCTGTGCATCATCTTTGGTTCTCTGACAAAGACTACAAGCGCTTAGGAACGCTGATCAAATGGAATCCAGCCATTAAAACAGAAAAGGACAAAGAAGGACTGCTGAATGCGCTTCTGGATGATCGAATTGACATTGTCACAACAGACCATGCGCCGCATACCTTGGAAGAAAAACAGAAACCCTATTTTCAGGCAATGTCGGGAGCTCCGATTGTACAGCATTCATTGAATATCATGCTTGAATTCCATAAACAGGGGCGGATCTCCTTGGAGAAGATCGTTGAGAAAATGTGCCATAACCCGGCTATCCTTTATCAGATCGAAAGAAGGGGCTTTGTACGTGAAGGCTATTTTGCCGATCTGACAATAGTGGATCTGAATTCACCATGGACAGTTTCCAAGGAGAATACCCTGTCAAAATGTGGTTGGTCACCTTTGGAGGGGACAACTTTTCAAGGTAAAGTAACACATACTATCGTAAACGGTATTTTAGTATACGAGGAAGGTCAATTCAATGAATCAGAGAAAGGAAAAGCGCTCGTAAAAACAACAATGAGGCACTAAAAATCAAAGTTCTCAATTTAAAAGTTAGTTGGGATGACCTTCTGCATCGCTGTTCATGAAGATGTCAATGTTTTGCGGAGATGAACACTATCGTTAAGTGCCTTTCGGAACGGATCAAAGCGTAGCGTTTAAAGACGTGTACATCGTCGCATATTATCATGACCAGTGAAAACTTTTGTCTTGGATTCAACTCTTTTAGAGGATGCTATTTTAATGGAAAACGAAGAATAAAATAAATTTGGGACTCACCCTATCTCTCTCGGAGTCCCAAATTCACCCTTCCGGTTACCCCATTCGTTGAATTTTTTAATTTTCTCATTAAAATTCGGTGCGTGGCGAGGTCCATACCCATCAGTTGAACAAATGTGAAAAATCGATTCTGAAGAAAAAAATGATTTTGGTGATTTGGCTTGAAAATCTATTCAATAATAGTTTTTTTGATATTTTTCAGCACTTAATCTTGTGGTTTCTCTCTTTCAAATTCTTCATCTATTTCGATAACATCTACAATGTAATAACCGTGATTGGATTCGGTAGGATAGGGCTTTCGTGACAATTCACTGTCGTTGTTGTAGTCATAGATCACTTTATATTTCTTATTCTTCTGAAGTATACGCACAAGATTTTCTCCAGTCGCACATTCCAGGATTACGGTTGCTCGATTACCTGTCCACTCATAATCACTGTTGAAATCTCCGTTGTAGGTGAACTGATTGTGCATTGCGTTAAAATAGAACTCCTCGCCTGTTTCCGGTAGAGCAAACATTAAATAGTTGTCATATCCGGTCCCAACTTTTACAAAGTGCATGATATCAAACATTTCAAATGGATCAAGTGTCAACGGTTTATTA
>JBKCAB010000473.1:0-2277 GCA_046307935.1 Bacteroidota bacterium
ATATAACACAGGCATTGAACGCATGTTGTTCGATTACGGATTGAAACTGAATGACAATTACGTGGTGGATGCAATGTGCGCACCGAAATCGGTACCATTCGCAAAACAGTCGATGATCCCCTGGTTCTTCCACATTCTCGCAACACCCACATCTCATCCTATTGCCCGAAACGTGGAGCCGGTCGGCCTCAAATACGCCAGTGAGATCCAGTTCGTCGATAACAAAAAATTGGCACTTACGCCTGTACTTACATCTTCCACGAATTCCAACGTTACGGGTCTCGCACCAATGGTTAGCCTCGCTATGCCATTGAATTATGGGAATAAGCCAGAATTGGTAGAAAACCCGGAAGATGAAGTAAACAAGCGCTGTCTTGCCGGAATATCGGAAGGTTATTTTGATTCCCACTTCAAAAACAGAATTGTCGATGAATTCGCAAAAAATCCACTGACCAAATACAAGGAAAAGAGCAGTGTTGAGGGAAAAGTATTCCTCCTCGGTAACGGACGTTTTATTGCGAACAAATACGATTCAATGCCTGCCCGATCAGGTAACGGGTTTATGTATAGACCACAGGCAATCAATGATCTCCGAATGGACCCTGAACTGGCACAACTGAGAATTCCGCTTTTTTTTGGAAACCAAGAGTTTTTCCAGAACTTGGTGGACTACATGATGGGGGATAATTCAGTAATCGATATCCGTAGCAGACAGATCGATATCCGAAAGATGGATGCAGAAAAGATCAAGAGCGAAGCGAAGTTCTACAAAGTCCTGAACCTGCTCGTTCCGATCGGAATGGTCCTGATCCTTGCATTTGTAATGGCTACGCTGCGCAAAAGACGATATGCTCAACTCTGATCCATGAACAGAAAAAAACTGATCTTTTTACTGGTTTCACTCGCCGCTGTAATTCTCTTGGCTGTTTTTGCGGTTAAATTGATGAATAAAAAAGGGAATTCGATCACTGAGCTCATTGAATTCAACATACAAGACACTTCCGCCGTGGATAAAGTGATCATCACCGATGCTTTCGGTAATAAAATGGAAATCTTACGAAACGGCAAACGCTGGGAAGAGGTAAACGGTACTTGTATCACCCAGACGAATGTGCAATTCATTCTCGAAGCATTTAAAAACGTGGAGTTCAAAGGCTATCTGCCGGATAACTCTCACAAACAGTTCCTCAAGCTGATGGCAGCGCAAAGTACAAAAGTCGAGATCTATCAGGAAGGTGATTGGGTCAAAACATGGTACATCGGTCCGCCCGCACAGGATCATTATGGACAGATCATGCTGTTGGATGATGCAGAGCTGGGAAAAAGCGATATTCCTGTCATGATGAAGATCAAAGGCATGCAAGGCATCATTGAACCCAGGTTCTTCGCTGATAAGCGAAAATGGATGTGCACGAACATCTTCAGTCTCACCATCGACAAGATCGCCAAGGTTGACGTTCGATTCTACGATGAACCGTCGCGCAGCTTCACTGTGACGAAGAAAAAAACGAAGTTGGATGTGTATCAACAAGGTAAGAAACTTCCTAGTATCGATACTGCGATGATCTTCCTTTATCTTCAGAACTACAAAAAGATCCATTTCGATAATCCCAACTACGAGCTAAAGCCACAACAAATTGACAGCGTCAAGCGATCACAACCGTTTGTTGTCCTTTCAGTGACTGAAACATCCGGAAAAACTACTCGTCTGCGTATGTTCCGCATAAAATCGGCATTTGAACAGCGCAATGAATTTGGTGACGTTGTGATGGATGACATGAATAAGTTCTGGTGTGAACTGCCCAACGGTGAATTGGTGAAATGCCAGTATTTTGTGTTCAATCCGTTATTGCTGGGACATGTCTATTTCCCGATGGACATGAGCGCAATTAAAATGAGCACGAACAAACCGGAAGAATCAACGGTCGTAAGCCCCTAAATGTTGATAAATTTGTAAAAAATCAACCCATTTCAGCTCAAGAATCGGCTGGCCTTTCCTAGTTTTGAAGTAAAATCATCGAATAATGAACTTTCTTGTTTCAAGCACTTCACTTCTCAAACATTTGCAAAGTATTTCCGGTGTTCTCAGCACCAGCAACACGCTGCCCATTTTGGATAATTTTTTATTCGAAATAGCGGAAGGACAACTTACGATATCAGCCTCAGATCTGGAGACAACGATGCGTACAACGATGAACGTCGATGCGAACGAAGCAGGCCGAATTGCCATTCCTGCGAAGCTTTTACTCGATGTGCTCAAGAACCTACCCGAGCAAC
>JBKCAB010000474.1:0-324 GCA_046307935.1 Bacteroidota bacterium
AGTTGGGAAGTATCGCGGAACGAAGAGTGTATAAACTTATTTCGGGAACCCGTGGATTACCCGCATTTCTGGTAGCCGATCCCGGTTTGAACTCCGGATTCATGATTCCTCAATATACATGTGCCGCTGTCGTAAGTCAGAATAAACAACTATGCACACCTGCCTCTGTGGATACTATTGATTCATCAAATGGCCAGGAAGACCATGTCAGCATGGGGGCAAATGCAGCAACCAAGTTGTACCGTATCGTTCAGAATTGTTACACGATTCAGAGCATCGAACTTTTGACTGCTGCACAAGCGTTTGAGTTCCGAAGACCGGCCC
>JBKCAB010000475.1:0-371 GCA_046307935.1 Bacteroidota bacterium
CTGGGGACAGAAGAATTCGACTTATTCATCAAGGAGGCCACCAAAGAAATAACGATAAAAGCAGGTCAGAAGTGCACTGCAGTTAGACGATTGATCGTTCCGGAAGACAGGATTGATGAGGTTGAAAAGGCGATAGCAGCACGTTTGGCCACAACCAAGATCGGAGACCCTATGGTGGACGGAGTTCGTATGGGTGCGTTGGCAACTGCCAATCAGGTAGCCCGCGTTCGGGCGAGTGTTGACGAGTTGTCCAAGTCGCAAAAGATCGTTTACGGAGACCTCGATAACTTTGAAGTTATTGGCGCAGACCGAAATGTGGGCGCGTTTTTTTCACCGGTTCTATTCCGAAACAACGATCCCTTCAATAAAAC
>JBKCAB010000476.1:0-8331 GCA_046307935.1 Bacteroidota bacterium
GGATTTCGGGTAGCAAACACCAGATCAACGATGTATTGTTCGATCTTTTCGTCGAGGTAAATCTCCCTCACCAGGTGTCTGGCACGAAGAATATCTTCAGCAGACATTACTTTCTTGACCTTATTTAAACCACCCGGACGGATGTTTCCGCGTATGATCAACTTCTCCTCCGCCTTGCTTGGATAGCCGAGAAATACTTTAAGCATAAAACGATCAACTTGCGCTTCGGGCAACGGATAGGTTCCTTCCTGTTCGATCGGATTCTGCGTCGCCAGAACGAGAAAGGGTTTCGGTAGTTCATGTGTTTCCTCTCCGATCGTGACCTGACGTTCCTGCATGGCTTCAAGCAGCGCACTCTGGACCTTCGCCGGAGCACGGTTGATCTCATCCGCCAGAACGAAATTCGCGAAGACCGGTCCCTTTTTAACAAGAAACTGTTCGGCCTTCTGATTGTAGATCAATGTTCCCGTAACATCTGCGGGTAAGAGGTCAGGTGTGAACTGGATTCTGCTGAATTCTACGTCAATCGCAGTAGCCAGCGTCTTTATTGCTAAGGTTTTCGCTAAGCCCGGGACACCTTCCAGCAATACATGGCCATCTGCCAGTAGTGCGATGAGAAGGCGGTCGATCATGTAATTTTGACCAACGATCACCTTGCCTACTTCTTCCTGGAGCTTCCGAACAATGACTGTTTCGAGTTGGATCTTTTCACTCAGGGCTCTCAGTGCCTCGGCAGGACTAACAGATTCCATGTTATCTTCTGACATATTCGATCGGGATAAGTATGCAAAGTTCTCAAAGATTGACCGTTAAGGCTTGTGTTTGCTGTTAATTATTGTTAACATTGTTCTTCATGATATCATTGATTAACGCATTATGAAAGAACGGCAGTGCGGTGAATGCGGCCATAAACTTCAGGGAAGAAAAGATCAGAAATTCTGTTCGGATTACTGTAGGAATACTTTTAATAATCGCCTGAACGAGGACGCTAATAATTATGTCCGGAGGATCAACAACATCCTCAGGAAGAACAGAAGGATCCTTGCTTCACTCAATCCCAAAGGGAAGATCACGCTGGACGGTATCCGGCTCGCAGAGGAAGGGTTCAATTTCCATTACTTTACGAATGTTTATCGAACGCAAAAAGGATCAGAGTATTATTATTGTTATGATCAGGGCTATCTCAAATTGGAGAATGATCAATATATGCTGGTTCAAAAGCAGGACTATGTTAAATAAACTGATTTTAATCGAATGGATATGGATGAGGTTAGAGTAGAATGGACAAAGGAACAGTTCAAGGCATATTTGCTGATCTATGCAGCCAATGCAAACTTTTTGGAAACGGATGAAGAACATGAGGTTATACTGAGTAAGGTGGATCAGGAGGATTATAAGAAAATGCATCGTGAATACGAACATGATAACGATTTCCAACGCTTGCAAAAGATTCTCGCTGCCGTTGAAAAGTTCGGTTATTCAAAGGAGGATCTTTCGGCTCTCAGGGAGGATATTCGTCAGGTGATCAATGCAGAAGGGTATCACGATGAACTTGAAGAGAACATGTACCTGTATTTAAGGAAGATCATAAGCTAATCATAGCCTTACGATCAGCATCTTTGCTTCTTAAATTCTGTCACAGGCTAGTCTGTATGTACAAAGTTGAATTTCCCATTGGAAAAAGAGCTATCTCTTACTGAAAATTATAAATACAGTTGAACATTTTGATTCTGGAAGGTGTTCAACTATAAAAATCATGTACCAGCTCAAGCGCACTCAACTTATCAAAACAGACATCGATACCTGTTGGAACTTCTTTTCATCTCCCGGAAATCTTTCTAAGATAACCCCGAAATACATGGGTTTTGATATTCTTACGGACGTGCCGGAGGAAATGTATGAGGGCATGATGATTTCCTACACGGTCAGGCCTTTACTTGGAATTCCTATGAATTGGGTCACTGAGATCACTCATATCAAGGAAAAGAAATTCTTCGTCGATGAGCAGCGCAAAGGTCCTTACCGAATCTGGCATCACGAACACCATTTCAAAGAAACGGATCAAGGAATTGAGATGACCGATATTGTATCCTATCAGTTGCCCCTTGGTATCTTAGGAAAAGCCGCACACCCTTTTATCGTCAAGAAGAAATTGGAGGAGATCTTCGATTATCGTTACAAAATAGTGGAAGAGATCTTTCCGTGAGTATTGTCATTCGGTGGTCTGACCATCAAAAGGTTCCTCATGCTGCTCAGCATCTTTTTTTGTAGCCTTTACTATTCCATCTTTATGGTGTGCGGGTGAATAGATCGTGTACAATCTCAATGGTTCGGTTTGACTAATGTTGATGATGTTGTGATGGGCACCGGTGGGAATTATAACCGCATCGCCATCTTTGACTTCGTATTCATTTCCGTCGATTATGCATAGTCCTTTGCCGCTTTCGAAACGGAAAAACTGGTCATTTTCCCCGTGTGTTTCCATTCCGATCTCCTGACCTGGCAGCAGGCACATGAGCACAAGCTGACTGTGCTTGGATGTGTAGACCACACGGCGGAAGTCTGTATTTTCCAAAGTTTTTGCTTCTATATTTCCCTTGAATCCTTTCATAACCTGATTTTAGAACAAAGATCAAATTACGAGTCATCCGAAAAAAGGACTTTTGTCAGGTTTTCAAGAATTTTACAAGAGCTGTTGAACAGTGGTTTTTGCCATTTCCAGATGGCCTTTCGGATCCAGAAGTGAATTATGTACACCCCGAATGATTCCATTCCAATCAATGATGTATGTTACACGTCCGGGGATCAAACCAAAAAGGTTAGCGGGGACTCCGAATACTTTCCGAACCCTAGATTTGTGATCTGAAAGTAAAACGAACGGCAGTTTGTATTGTTCTGCAAACTTCTTGTGCGAATCCTGGTCATCAGAGGAGATCCCGATCACCTCGCAACCCAGCTCCTTGAAATCCTCGTAACTGTCACGAAAAAAACATGCCTCCTTCGTACACCCCGGCGTGTCATCCTTCGGATAAAAGTAAATCACAAGTAATTTTTTACCCAATAGATCTCCGATGTTGAAGGGATTGCCATGTTGGTCGGGCAGCGTGAATAATGGACATTTGTCTCCGATCTTAAGTGCCATTTCTATTGCGTTAGTCCTTGTTTGTAACGAGTGATTGCCCGCTCTCGCGCATATTTATGCTCTACAATCGGCTGGGGATATTCCGGTGTTCCGAATTCCGGAACCCAGGTTCGCACGTAGCGGCATTCCCGATCGAATTTTTCCAGTTGGCTTTGCGGATTGAACACTCTGAAGTAAGGTGCTGCATCGCATCCACATCCTGCCGCCCACTGCCAGCCACCGATATTACTGGCCAGTTCATAGTCGAGCAACTTCTCTGCAAAATAGGCCTCACCCAGCCGCCAGTCGAGCAACAAGTGCTTGGTGAGAAAACTGGCTACTACCATCCTTACACGATTGTGCATGAATCCGGTGGCATTCAATTCCCTCATTCCTGCGTCAACCAATGGATATCCTGTCTTTCCTTCGCACCATGCTTTAAAATGCACCTCATTCCTTTCCCACTCTATGCGGTCATATTGTTTTTTGAACGAGTCATTCGCTGAATGCGGAAAGTGGTATATGATCATTTGGTAAAAATCGCGCCAGATCAATTCATTTAAAAAAGTCGAATTGTGCTCAATGGCAAAGCGAGTCAACTCCCGTATGCTGATCGTTCCAAACCGGAGATGCAAGCTTAAACGGCTGGTTCCTTTTATGGATGGGATATCTCTGGTGGCATGGTAGTTCCGAACGAGCTCCTCGTTCGTTAGTCTGGGAGGAAAATCTACTTTCTGCTCGTCTCGGAATCCCATTTCGTTTAAAGTGATCAAGCGTTGATCATTCTTTTTCGCAAGGGCATCGGTATATTTCTCAACGGGATATCCTTTCAGATAATATGCGTTGATTTTTTCCTTCCATCGACGGGAGTATGGCGTGAATACAGTGTAAGGACTTCCATCCGCTTTCATGACTTCCGATCGGTCAAAAATGACATGGTCTTTTGTTCCTGTGAATGACTTGCCTTGAGTTTTTAATTTTTCGAAAATGAATTTATCCCTTTCGAGGGCGTATGGCTCGTAGTCACGGTTCGCAAAAACTTCTTGTGCTGCGAGTTCATTGACAAGCTCCGGGATCAAGGCCTTAGGATCCCCAAATCGCACGATAAGATCTGTTCCAAGGGAGTTGTAAGCTGTCTTTAGACGGGTTATTTCCTGGTAGATGAAAAGGACGCGCTGGTCATCTTCCTTCAACAGCGAAAGGATGTTTGAGTCAAATATGAAAACAGGATGGACCGAATAACCGCTGCCCAATGCTTTATGCAAACAGGCATTGTCCGATATTCTCAGGTCCCGGCGGTGCCAGAAGATCGCATTCATCGTCCATCGTATTCAACAATGTTGTTCTCGGTCTCCCAAAGTTTCACGCGCAGAGAGAACTTATCATCTAACTTTTCTCTTAACAGATTCCATATCACGAACGCAATATTTTCTGCGGAAGGTTTGAGTTCTTTGAATTCCACGCAGTCGAGGTTGAGGTTGCGATGATCAAAGCGCTCCGACACCTCAGAATTCAACAGGTCTTTCAGGATCTTGAGATCGATCACATAACCGGTTTCGGGATCCACCGGTCCATCTACCCATGTTTCTAGCACATAATTATGACCATGATAATTCGGATTGGAGCACTTGCCAAAAATTGCCATATTCTTCTCATCCGACCAATTCGGATTGAATAATCTGTGTGCCGCGTTGAATGTGATCCTTCTACAAACTTTCATGTTCGATGGGTCTTAAAACTTCATTGTATTCATTGAGGATAATCCTGAACCAGGCGGTATACTTCTCGGGCGAACGCTGCACATCATCCAGAAGATCATTCATAGCCATCCATTTGAACGACATGGCTTCTTCAGGATTTAGGTGAGGTGTTTCATCGGAAATTCCTGTAAGGACATGATCCAGTTCATATTCCGTGAGTCCTTTGTCTAGTTCCGCTTTGTATATGAAAGAAAAACGTTTTTCAAGGTCACAGCAGATTCCCATCTCTTCGGAAAGACGACGTTTGGCAGCATCTTCAATTGCTTCTCCCGGTGCCGGATGGCTGCAACAGGTATTTGTCCAAAGTCCGCCGGAATGGTACTTATCAAAAGACCTTCTCTGGAGCAGCATTTTCCCCTCTGAATCAAACACAAGCACAGAGAAAGCACGGTGTAACAGGCCCAAACGGTGAGCCTCCAGCTTTTCCTCGGTCCCGACCTGCCGGTCAAATTCATCGACGAGTATAACCTGGTCCATTATCAGATCAAATTAATGCTGTGACGCAAATAAGATGTGACGAAAAGTCTGTATTTCTTATTGTTTGGAATACGAACACGTTCATTGAGAATGATCTCTGCAGGTGTTGATTTTATCTTTTTGAAAAGTTTGTAGTAGTATATGTAGGCCATATAAACCCCAAAACGACTGTTTTTCGGGAGTTGCTTGATCCCTTCGTAACCTAAATGGAAATCGTGTTCGATATCCGCTTCGATCTCCTTTTTTACTTTCGCATTGAATTCGTTCAGGTCTATTCCCGGAAAATAAGTTCTCCCCAATTCATGGTAATCGGCCTTCAGATCGCGCAGGAAATTGATCTTTTGGAAAGCAGACCCAAGTTTCATTGCCAGCGGTTTCAGACGTTCATATTCGTCTTCATTGCCGTGTACGAAAACTTTCAGGCACATGAGACCCACTACTTCAGCTGAACCCAGAATATACTGCTCGTATTTTTGGGCATCGTAGGATTTTTTATCCAAGTCCATTTGCATACTATCGAGAAAGGTGTCGATAAGTTCCATGGGGATACGGTATTTATTCACAGCCCACTGAAAGGAGTTCAAAATCGGATTGAGGGATATACCTTGTTCGATGGCCGCATATGTTTGCTGTCGGAAATCCACCAGGAGTTGTTCTTTGGGGAATTCGTGAAAGCTGTCTACGATCTCATCCGCAAAACGCACAAATCCGTAGACCGCATAGATCGGTTTATGCAGATCCTTACTGAGAAAGGAGATACCCATCGAGAAAGATGTACTGTACCTTTTGGTGGTCAGCTCGCTCATTTCATGTGATATCTGATCGAATAGTTTTTTCATGGAGTCAGTAGTTAGTTAGTTCGAAACACGTTTCTTTTCTATTGAAGAAGTTATTTAAAATTTTTTATCACCTCTTTGGCCACTACCTCTCCTGAGATGATCGATGGTGGAACACCGGGACCGGGCACAGTGAGTTGACCTGTATAATACATGTTGTTCAGTTTTTTATTCTTCAAAGTGGGTTTGAGCACAGCCGTTTGCATTAGCGTGTTGGCTAAACCGTATGCATTCCCTTTGAAAGCATGGTAGTCTTTTTTGAAGTCACTGATACAATAGCTTTTCTTATAAACGATATGCGGTCGGATGGAACATCCTGTACGTTTTTCAAGCCGATCCATCAGTATATTGAAATAGTATTCTCTTGTTTCTTCTGAATCCTGCAGATCTGGCGCTATTGGAACAAGCAGGAAAATATTTTCCATTCCTTCAGGAGCTACACTAGGATCTGTTTTTGACGGGACACAAGTATAAAAAAGCGGTGCAGTGGGCCATTTTGGTTCTTTATATATCTCTTTCGCATGCAGCGAAAATGGCTCATCGAAGAAAAGATTATGGTGGCGGAGATTATTGACTTTACAGTCAACCCCCAGATAAAAGAGCAAACTGGACGGAGCCATGGTACGTTTATCCCAATATTTATCTGAATAGTTGGCAAAACCGTTCAGCAATGCTTTGTCCGTATGATGGTAGTCGGCACCTGATATGAATATATCTGAATTCCACTCGGTGTCAGCCGTTACTGCGGTGCGCAAATCTTTTTTATCGTGTTTGAAGCTGAGCACTTCTTGTCCTGTCTCGATCTTCACTCCTTGTTCCCTGGCAATCTTTTCAAATGCCTCAACAAATTTGTGCATTCCTCCCATGGGATACCACGTGCCTAAAGAAATGTCCGCATAGTTCATCAAAGAATATAAGGCAGGAGTTTCTTGAGGTGTAGCACCGAGAAAGAGAACTGGAAATTCGAGTAGGGAAAGTATTTTTTCGTTCTTGAAATATTTCCTTATGTAGGTTGAGAACGATGATAACAGATGCATCTTAAACAGCCCTTTCAGAACGCGAAAGTCAGCAAATTCGGTCAGGCTAAGCCCTGGTTTGAATACCAGATCTTGCATTCCAACCTTGTATTTGTATGCAGCATCTTTGAGAAAGCGTTTCAGATTTTCCGAACTGCCCGGCTCCATCTGTTCAAACCACGCATACAATTCTTCAGCAGTGGCCGGTACATCCGTTTCAGTATCATCTCCCCAAAAGATTCTGTAAGATGGATCGAGGCGCACGAGCTCATAAAAGTCACTGGTGGTATGTCCGAAGTGATTGTAAAAGCGCTCGAAGACGTCAGGCATCCAGTACCAGCTCGGCCCCATGTCAAAGACGAAACCATCTGATTCGAATTGTCGAGCGCGCCCACCAATCGTGGCATTCTTTTCCAGAATGGTAACATCGAAACCCTCTTTCGCTAAAAATGAGGCTGCGGAGAGACCAGATATTCCCGCTCCCAGGACAGTTACCTTTTTATGCATCGTGTTAATCAGTTTTTAAATTCAGGCAACAGGTCCATCAGTTTTTTACGTGCTACGAAGATCCTGCTTTTAACGGTTCCGATAGGAATATCCAACTTTTCGGCGATCTCTTTGTACTTGAATCCCTGAAAGTGCATTTCAAAGGGAGTCTTGTATTCGTCCTCTAAGTTAGACAATTGTCGGTTAATTTCTTTCATAGAGTAGGAATTAACTGGAGATTGATGAGGATCGGCACTATTCGTGAGCAAATACATCTCCTTTGAATCATCAAAAAGTTGCCCTGATCGGCTTTTTCTGCGATACTGATTAATGAAAAGATTCCGCATGATCGTGAAGACCCAAGCACGGAAATTAGTTTGAGGTGTAAAATAATTACGGTAAGTAATCGCTTTGAGCATCGTCTCCTGAGTAAGGTCTTTTGCATCCTCCGAGTTTCGCGTGAAGTTCATGGCAAATGATCTGAGATTCGGCTCCAATTGGATTAACGCTTCATTGAATTCTACAGTTGACATACTATTATGTTTAACAATTACGATTCAAAGCTAAACAAAAAATGTTTAACAAAACAAAAAAAAAGTTAAACAAAAACTATTTTTCTTTTGAGATAGCTAAGT
>JBKCAB010000477.1:0-1733 GCA_046307935.1 Bacteroidota bacterium
TCAGAACATGATCCACACTATTGAAAATTATTTACGATCCGGTTGTGGAAGATGTAAATTCTTCGATACACCACAGTGTAAAGTATTTTCATGGCAGAATGAACTGAAGCTTCTCAGGATGCTGATTGGGGAATGTAAGGAATTGAAGGAAGAGATCAAATGGGGAGTGCCTTGTTACTCCTACAATAAAAAAAATGTTCTGGTACTTGCAGCTTTCAAAGACTATTGTTCGTTGAGTTTTTTCAAAGGAGCCTTATTGAGTGATTCGGAAAATTTGCTGGTCAGCCCGGGTGAAAATTCGCAAGCAGTCAAGCAAATTAAACTGAAATCTATCCAGGAGGTCCAAGATCATCGGGAGAAAATCAAAAGTTACATACACGAAGCAATTGAACTGGAAAAGCAGGGCGCTCAAATCACATTCAAAAAACCGGATGAATATCCGATTCCAGACGAATTTCAGGCAAGGATTGATGCAGATCCTGCACTAAAGGAAGCCTTCTACCGGTTAACACCGGGACGCAGACGTTCATATCTATTGCATTTTGGACAAGCGAAACAGCAAGTCACGCGTGAATCGAGAATTTCAAAATACATTCCCAAAATTCTCATGGGTAAAGGAATGGATGATTGATCGCTATCTTTCATCTTAGCCCTATCTTTGTCCCAATGTCCAAGAAAGGAAAAGTACTGAAATCGACCGGAAAATGGTATACTGTTGAGCTGGAGGACGGTTCTGAAGTCAGCTGCCGTATTCGCGGAAAATTGCGGCTGGAAGGCTTGAGCACGACCAATCCCATTGCCGTGGGAGATGTGGTGATCCTGGATGATAATCCGGATGAGGAAGGTAAGCTTGTGATTCTCGACTTTGAAGAACGCAACAATTACATAGTCCGGAAATCAACCAACCTGAGTAAGCAAATGCAGATCCTTGCCGCCAATGTGGACAGGGCCTATCTGCTGGTAACCCTCAAATCTCCTGTAACCCAGCTCGCTTTCATAGACCGCTTCTTGGTGGCCGCAGAATCCTTCAGGATCCCGGTGACACTGCTATTCAATAAGATTGATACCTACAGCACTACAGAACTGAATGAGATCGACAGACTTACAAAGCTCTACCAAGGTATTGGCTATCCTTGTCACAAGATCTCTGCAGAGAACCGTGAAAATATCGATTTCCTTAAGGCTGAGCTCAAAGGGAAACAGGTCATGATCTCGGGCCACAGTGGCGTTGGAAAAAGTACCCTTGTCAATGCCCTGGATCAGGACCTGAACCTCAGAACGGGCGAGATCTCACAGGCCCATCTTCAGGGGCAACATACCACCACTTTTGCGGAGATGCACAAGCTTTCTAGCGGAGGTTATATCATAGACACACCGGGAATTCGCGCCTTCGGGATAGTAGACCTGGAGAAAGACCACATTTCCCATTATTTTCCGGAAATGCGGGCGCTGATCGGAGCATGTAAATTCCATAATTGCCTGCACATAAACGAGCCAAAATGTGCTGTTAAAGAGGCTGTTGAGCACGGGGAAATCCCAAGATCAAGGTATAATACCTACATTCAGCTGATGACAGAAGACCAGGATGAGGTGTATCGGAAAAATATTTACGGATGAGGATCGTTATTCAGCGCGTGAGTGAAGCAGATGTTTCGATCGGTGGAACTGTCAGGGGTTCGATCCAACAGGGTATACTGATACTCCTTGGCATAGAGCATGACGACACCCGGGAA
>JBKCAB010000478.1:0-3933 GCA_046307935.1 Bacteroidota bacterium
CCTCCTTTTATTGTTTCAATTTGAAGAAAATTATCCTGATTTTGGATATTAATCAGATCGTGGTATTTTTACACCTTTACTTCGTTGGATGCACTAATCAGTCCTTCGTTTGATATTTAGAATTTTTGTAAATTATTTAAACTACTTATCACTTTAGTTAAAGGTTCAAATCATTAAACTTCAGATTTATGAAAAATTTTATTCTAATATGCAGTCTTTTATTTTTGACAGGCCTTTTAAACTCAGTAAAGGCGCAATTGGGTTCATTAGATCCAGAGTTCAATACCTATGACAACGGAACCAGACCAAATCAACCTGGTTTTTCGGAGGTAAATTCGACTTTAGTTCAGCCGGATGGAAAAATAATCATGGGTGGGTTTTTCAATGTCGGTGGCTGCGGCCCCACTCAAGGGAAACAATTGGTTAGATTGAACTCAGATGGTGTCATTGACGGTTCTTTCAACCCGGGTTCTGTGAACAGTAACGTTTTTGTTATAACTATGCAAACCGATGGTAAGATGATCGTTGCAGGAAATTTCACTTCCATTGGTGGCTTGGTGCTCAACCGAATTGCACGTCTAAATCCGGACGGAACGCTTGATAGCGGGTTCAATCCCGGTCTTGGTTTCAATCATCACGTACGATCAGTAAACATTCAGCCAGATGGAAAACTGATCGTAGGAGGTCTTTTTACTACGTTTAATGGCAATACGGCAAACAGGATCGTTAGGCTGAATCCGGACGGTTCACAGGATGCAACATTTAATCCGGGTAATGGTTTCAATAACTATGTATACTCCACTGCATTGATGCCTGATGGCAGAATTGTTGTCGGGGGTCAGTTTACTGCATACAACGGTTCTCTTGTTAATCGGATCGCCAGACTGAATCCGGACGGCAGTTTAGATGCTACTTTCTCAACATCAGCCGGATTTGATGGTATTGTCAACGCAGTGGCCGTTCAGTCAGATGGAAAGATTCTCGCAGGAGGAGATTTTAATGCATTTAACGGTGTTAGCCGTAGCAAAATTGCTCGACTGGAGGCTGGAGGAAGTCTGGATGCAGCATTTTCTATCGGCACCGGGTTCAATGCTGCTGCGAGCATAAAGACTTTATTAGTTCAACCGGACGGACGGATATTGGTTGGGGGTAGTTATTTTTCGTTCAACGGAGGCCTACGGTACGGAATCCTTCGGTTGCTGCCTTCCGGTTCAGAAGATCTTGGTATGAACACTGGGGTCGGTAATCTTGCAGGTTTTAATGGAACTGTATTTTCAATTAGCTTACAGACGGATGGGAAAATTGTGGCAGGAGGTAATTTTGATGTTTTCAACTTAACTTCAAGAAGAAGTATTGCCCGGTTGAACGAGAATGGAAGTATTGATGGAGAATTCAATACAAGCACAGGATTCAATTCAAATGTATGGTCATTAAAAGTTCAGCCGGACGGAAAGATCATTGCCGGAGGCAGCTTCTTAAGTTACAATGGAATTAGGCGAAACGGAATAGCCCGTTTAAATGCTGATGGAACCCTGGATCAGTCGTTTAACAATTTGTATTATGGGATCAATGTTTACACAATGGAACTTCAGTCTGACGGCAAAATAGTCATTGGAGGTTCGATATGTGGTAGCGTATCATGTACATCTGCACCTAACATGTACCGATTGAATTCCGATGGGAGTATAGACCCCTCATTTAACGTCGGTTCAGGTTTTTCAAGTATTGTCTTCGCATCCGCATTACAGCCTGATGGAAAGATCATTGCCGGGGGTGACTTCAGCACCTACAATGGTGTTTCCAGAGCCTGTATCGCACGTCTCAATCCGGACGGTTCTCTGGATGCAGGGTTCAATCCCGGCTCTGGGTTCAACGGTCGTGTTGAAACAGTCTATCTTCAATCTGACGGCAAGATAATAGTTGGTGGGCAGTTCACAGCATACAACGGTTCTCTTGTTAATCGGATCGCACGCCTTAATCCGAATGGCTCATTGGATGCCACTTTCAATACGGGTTCCGGATTCAACCAGACCGTCCGTACCATAAACATGCAATCGGATGGAAAGATTTTAGTCGGAGGTGCGTTTACATCGGTAAACGGTGTCTTAAGAAATAGAATTGCGAGATTGAATACCGATGGTTCTCTTGATCTTTCATTTTCATCCAATGTAAACAATAGTGTGATTTCCATCAACTATCAGGTAGACGGAAAAATCATAATTGGCGGGACCTTTACCTCTGTCAATGGATCAAACCGGTTTTATGTGGCAAGATTGTTACAGAACGGTGCAACCGATTTAACATGGTTCGGAACGCAAGATCCTGGTTTTGGGGATGGTGTCTTGGCCACGGTGCTACAAGCAGACGGAAAGATCGTGGCAGGGGGTTCGTTCAGTTGTTTCAATTCGACAAGCAGGAGAAATATTGTTCGACTGTTAAACGAAAACTGCAATCTGTCAGCAAGTGCTCAGGCAAGTAATATCTTGTGCAATGGAGGTACTGCATCTGTAACAGTTATCGCCAGCGGCGGAACTGCTCCTTACACAGGTACCGGAACCTTTCAGCGCGGAGCAGGCACATGGACCTTCAATGTTACGGATGCCAACGGCTGCTCTGCAAGTACGAACGTTACAATATCTCAGCCATCTGCCCTTTCTGTGTCCGCTACTTCCGGAAGTATTTCATGCTACGGTGGTACAACCACCGTAACGGTCAGTGCAAGCGGCGGAACTGCTCCTTACGCAGGTACCGGAACCTTTCAGCGCGGAGCAGGTACATGGACCTTCAATGTTACGGATGCCAATGGCTGCGCGGCAAGCGCCACTGTTACCATCAACCAGCCGGCACAGCTTCAGGCTTATGCAGCCAACACCCCGATACTTTGTAATGGCGGAACTTCGACTGTTGGAGTCACATTCTCAGGCGGTACCGGTGTCATTTCCGGGATCGGTAATTACACGGTTTCTGCTGGCACTTATACCTATAACATAGTTGACGGCAATGGCTGCACCGCAAGCACCAGTATTACGGTTACTCAGCCGGCACAGCTTCAGGCTTATGCAGCCAACACCCCAATACTTTGTAATGGCGGAACCGCAACTGTTGGTGTTACATTCTCAGGTGGAACGGGAGTTATTTCCGGAATTGGTAATTACACGGTTACTGCTGGCACTTATACCTATAACATAGTTGACGGCAATGGCTGCACTGCAAGCACTACAATTACGGTTACACAGCCTACAGCTTTTTCGATTTCGGCTTCTCCGACCTCATCCTCATCTGCAACAGCTAATGCAAGCGGAGGAACAGGACCTTATATCTATCTATGGAGTAATGGGCAGCTTTCACAATCAGTCAACGGTTTGCAGCCCGGCACCTATACCGTCACTGCTTTTGATGCCAACGGCTGTTCGGCAGTGACCTCAGTGAATGTAGGATTATCAATTCCGCTTACGGTTAACGCGGGGGGTAATGAGATCGTTTACTACGGATATGGTCAATTGGAATGTGTTGAGTTGAATGCCGAGGTAGATGGAGGAACACCACCATATTCAGTGGTTTGGACATCGACAGGGTCAGGAGGTGGTGTAGGACTGTCTCTAACAGCGTGCCCATTAGGCAACGAGGTTTTTACCGTGACAGTGACTGATGCAAACGGGATATCAGTTTCAGATCAACTCTCGATCTGTGTGGTGAACGTTGAGTGTGAGGCTGGAAACAGTGGAAACATGAAGGTTGAGATGTGTCAGATCCCTCCGGGTAACCCGAACAATGCACACACGATCTGTATTGACGAGAACGCAGTACCTGCGCACCTTGCGATCGGATGTACACTGGGTGCATGTGGAGAGTTGGACAACTGTAACTACTTGTCAGGAATGGCGGTACAGGGTGCAGCAGCTCAGAAGCTGGAGGAAATGAATCCAACGCTTG
>JBKCAB010000479.1:0-754 GCA_046307935.1 Bacteroidota bacterium
ATCCTCTGTCTCGTTGCTCAAAAAAACTGGCACCTGATCGAAGATTGCGCGCATACACTGGATGGGCATTATAAGGGAAAATTGCTTGGATCGATTGGTGACTTCGGCTTTCATGCGATCCACAAGATTCTGCCCACTACAGACGGGGGTATCCTAAGAAATAACAATGTGAATTGTAACTTCGAGATCTCTCCGGAGGAAGAAGGGATCAAACTAAGTACGCTGGACGTATTCAACCGCTCAGAAATGAGCAGGATCTCAGCGGTGCGCGAACAGAATTTCAATCGTTACCTGGAGCGTTTGCCCCGCGAAAATCAGCATTACAGGTTGTTGCATACAGCCTTGCCGGATGGCGTTGTACCTTTGAATTTCCCGGTTCTCATTCAGAACGGAAAACGAGAACAGATCTATTTCAAAATGATTGAAAAAGGTGCCGTACCTGTGGCCTTGTACCATACCCTCATTCCTGAGGTCATGTCACCGGAATTCAGCAATACAGTAGCTTTCAGCTCCATGATCCTCAACTTCCCCGTGCATCAGGATACCTTGACAGAAGACGTGGATAGGGTTTGTGACACTTTCTTCGAAATACTGAATCAGCTATGAATGTACCCTTCCTTGATCTGAAAGCACTGAATGACTCCTTTCAACCGGAACTCAGTGAGGCTATCGAGAAAGTGGTCCGGTCCGGCTGGTACGTACTCGGACCGGAAGTGGAGCGTTTTGAAAAGGCTTTTACCGGATATTGCGGCAC
>JBKCAB010000480.1:0-975 GCA_046307935.1 Bacteroidota bacterium
TTTAAACGTTTCAATTTTTTGGGAAGCTTACCCTTACCATCCGATAGCCGTTCAATATAAATCTGCATAATCTGTTTCAAATCTTCATCACCAGCGCCCTTTTTAATCAATTCCTTAAAGTCGGCAGGAAAACCCTCACGAACAAGTTTCCCGATCCAGGTCTTGGAGGGAGAAAAAACCACGTCAGAATAACTGAGTCCCATGTGATAAGCAAGTAGGATCAGCATCATTTCCAATTGCTCGGGAGACTGTCGCACATCCGTATATTCTTCAGCCAAACCTCTGAAATAGAAAGTCAGCACGTAATCGTAACCTGGTTTACGTTCATCCGGATCCAAGTCCCAGATCCCACTCAAGCAGTCATAATCCGTGTGAATGAATACACTGTACACATTCGGATAATGATGCCGTCCGATGTAGACCCTGCTGGTTGTCCGCACCGTGAACTGGAAAATGACATCCATGAATTCGTGATCCAACTCACCGAGATAGGTTGTTCCCGGTGGCAATGTCCGGTAGTTCCCCATGAACTCCGGCTGTTCAACATAGGAGGTCAGGTAGATGACATTCGGGACCGGATTGATGGCGTGATTATCGAGCATATTGTCGAGTGACTGATCCTCTGGAAGGTTCAGGTGACCGGCCTTACCGCGACCGATCTGAATGCTATTTCCGCCGTAGCGGGAAAATATGGCTTTCATGATGCATCTAGTTTTGATTCATTGATTGTACTTCATTCTCTCAATAATGAGGCTATATCTGTGTAGTTCTTTGGGCAGAGGAACAGTGCACCCTGATCAGATTCGGGACTTTTGAGAATTAAGAACCTCTTGTTATTTGAGAGATCCCATATCCAGGCTTCATGACCTAATGCATCATTGAGCAGAACTACGTGATCTGCCGGACGGACGTCATCTTCCTCCTGTTTCCAAAAGTCACCGTCTACTTCGTAAATAACTACCCAGCCATATTCCA
>JBKCAB010000481.1:0-1695 GCA_046307935.1 Bacteroidota bacterium
GAGACCTCCAGTAGGTGTAGAAATGAACTTTTCGGTCGAAACTCAGCAAAAAAGGACCAACGAATGTTCCCAGAATGAGCCAGCCATACAGACTCATTGGTGTACTTTTCTGGATTGGAAGGCTTTCTTTGCCTCGATATAATACTTGCGTGGAACGATCAGCATTCCAAAACACTCGCCATGCTCTTTTCCCCGATGTTTGTGATGAACTTTGTGCGCCTTGCGTATCGCCATGAAATAGGGAGTGTCGATATCGCGAAGCCATTTGAATCTTCTGTGAATGTAAACGTCATGCACAAGAAAGTAGGCAAATCCGTATGCGGCAATTCCAAAACCTATCCAAACCGCCACATAGTTTTGAAAGATCATCCCCAACATGATACACAACCAGGAAGGAATAGCATAGATGAGGAAGAAAACATCATTTTTTTCAAAAAATCCCGGTTCTTCCACATGATGGTCGAGGTGGAAATACCACATGAACCCATGCATCACGAATTTGTGCGTAGCCCATGCCATGAATTCCATGACGAAAAAAGTTGTGATCAATACAAGGGGACCCCACCAAAACATATTAAACAATGTTTAAAACCAAGAAAAACAGAATCAAAATGCAGAACAAGAAATCGAAAACTTTGTTCGACTCGATAAGCTCAAAGCGGTAATAAAGGTAATGCAACGGCAGCGAAACTCCAAACCAACACACGTAGTTGTAGATCGGAATTTTGGCTGTGTGCCAGCTCCAGTAATCACTCGTAATGGCAACCGGCTCCATGAAGAAATCCATCAGTGTCATTAGGGCCGCACCAAGAACTGCAGAAAGTAACGCAGACAAACGCAGTTTTGCAACCAATGATGCTGCTGTGACTACCAATATCCCCCAATTCAGGCCGATCACCCAGGGAACACCCCATAATTTCGGGCCGAGATTTTCTCCGTATGCGTAGTCTCCGAATAACAGGCCGGTTTTAGTTCCGATCCATTCAGCACAAATACCAACTAAGAAGCAGAGGAGCAGAAAACCCAGAAAGAAAAGGTGTTTTGACCTCCTTGCAACGAGTATCACGCCGAATGACAATAATAAGTTGAGAAAAGAAAGATCAAGAAACCATTCCCTACTACGTGGCAGAAGAATTCCTGTTGTACCGACGGTGTAGAAAATGATCAAAAATCCAATCAGACCAACGTCGAGATAGTGCCTTTTGCTGATTGCTCCGAATTGCATGTTTATAGTAACAAAAAAATAAAAGTAAAGTTTAGTCGAGCCTGCCTCTGACCGTGTTATCGATCATTTCATCTGCATTCCGAAAGTTGAAATTCAGCATACCCCTGATTTTGGAGTTGTCGAATGACATATTGCTGAATGCATTCCGCGCAGTCTCACGGTTAATGGTCGGACTTTTTCCTCTACACAGAGCAATTAGTGCGGCCGCACGCCACACCAAACCGAGCAGAAATCGTGGGGTCGAGATCGTTGGTGGTCGCTTGTCAAGCCGAAGTGCGATCTTCGTCGTTAACTCCCGGAATGTTATGTTCTCTCCGATACATAAGAAGCGTTCGTTCCTGATAGAGCTGTTTGCAAGGCGCACCATGATCTCAGCTACATCGCGGGCATCCACGATAGCGTTGGAGCCACTTGTATAGAAACGCAATCCTTTCGAGATGGTTCTAAAGATGGTGAGTGAGCTCTCTTCC
>JBKCAB010000482.1:0-377 GCA_046307935.1 Bacteroidota bacterium
ACTCGACCTTAACGATACCAGAGACACACAATAAGGATTTGGATTTTATAGAATGATTTATGCTAATCCAACAGATTAAATATTGAATCACCGTTAAAGATGTTGTTCATTTAACTTATGCTTTTTTCAGATTGGTATACACTTTTGTTCTTGTGATCGTCATTTGTAGCGTCGATCAGTGTTCGATATATTTCGAACATGCGAATTCGAAAATTCTTTAATTCTGGTACAATTACCAATGAAAAAAGTCGTGAGGGTCCGATCTCACGACTTTTGGGTTTAGTTGTATGTGGGTTGTTAAGGGGTTTTTATCTTACTACCAGTTGTTCTGAACTGACATTTCCGTTGCTGAGTTCGATCATTACGTTGTATGATCC
>JBKCAB010000483.1:0-2289 GCA_046307935.1 Bacteroidota bacterium
TGCACACTTTATGAACTTCGGCGCATTGTCAATTAGCATTTCATCCGGAGTCACACCCCATTTCAGCTTGATCAACGCGGATTGCCCACCGATCGGATTGGCAGAACCATGCAGCAGTTGAGCCGCTGTTACACCTCCTGCAAGTTGACGGTAGATATTGATATCATCCGGATTGATCACATCACCGATCCTTACCTCTGCCGAAACAGCTTGTCCTCCCTCGTTAACACCCCGTGAAATGGCGATGTGTGAGTGCTCATCAATGATTCCTGTCGTCAGGTGTTTGCCACTGGCCTCTATGATCCGCGCACCTTCCGGTAGGGCAAAGCTCCCAGATCCAACGTAAGTGATTTTTCCATCCTGAATGATGACATTCGCATTTTTGAGAACTCCTTCAGCCTCATTCGTCCAGACAGTTGCATCGCGTATCACGATGGCTTCTGATGAAGGTTTACTGTCAAAGCCGTAGGCCATATTTGGAAACCAAAGCCGATCGCAAATCAGGGTATCTATTTGTTTGGGACTATCTGATTTTTTGGACTCAACTTCTCCATTGCGAATGGCTGACCATTGTGCTAATGTGCCATCAGGAAGCAGGGCATCTCCTTCAAATACTCCGAATTTGCTGCGAGTCTTGGCGTGAAGGGAGAGGTTTCCAGAAAAATGATCATCATTTAACGTGAATTGAAGGGTGAGATCATCACCAAGTAATTGGATGAATACCTTTGGTGAAAGGGAATCCTTCGTTACTGCACCTGTACGTTCATCCCTTGTGGACTTTGAGCCGCTGATACTGGCCTGTAGTTTATCGCCGACATCCGTTATCACAAGCGGGTACATGTATCCTTTCAGGTTGAGATTGTATGTGCCGGTGATATCGTGTAATGGAATCGGCTTGAGTACTTTCTGCTTTCCAAGAGTCCACACCTCGTGCAGTACAGACTCATTTTCTAAAGGGTTGGCAGAATAAATGCAGAAGCTGGCGAGTTTCCCTTTTTCCAATGTTCCCAGCTCATTGTCTACCTTCAGCAACTTGGCAGGATGTATCGTCAGAGCAGCCAAAGCTTCTTCAACTGTCAATCCTCTTTCGATGGTCTTGTGTAAATTCTTCCAAAATATTTCCGCATTTTTCACCCCTTCACTGGTAAAGCAAAAAGGCACCTTTTTTGTCTTCAGGATGTGTGCATTCGATGGTGCCAGCTCCCAGTGTTTGAGATCCGCAAGAGGGATCTGTCTGGCTACATAAGGGTCAGTCACATTATAGGGTTCAGGAAAGTTCAAGGGTAGCACAATAAAGTCCTTGAGATCATTCAGAATGTCCAATGCGGCATATTCATTACCCGAACCGATATAGTTGAACGACCTGTTGAATTCTTCAGCGATCCTTTTCGCTCTGAAGATCTCCCATTTGTCACGCGAACTAAAGAGAAAGGGTACTGAATCGAAACGGTTCAATTCCATCAAGGAAAGATCAGTGATAGGTCCCCCTGATCGCTCGTGCCATCTAGCGTCATGGAAGACTTGCCTCAGCAATGCAATTGCTCCCATTTGGGAAGACGGGTAAGATTGTTTGGATATCCCTTTTTCGAAAGAAAGGAATTGAGCCACATGCGTATTGATGATCTTTTCAGCGATCGTATGTTCACCCAGGGAAACGAGTGCTCCGGTGCCGCGCATGATACCATCTTGTACGTGTGTAACCACTGTGCCGAATCCCATTTTCATGAGTTCCTCTTCGGCTTTACTGTCGGTGACGAAAAGATCTGCTGCATGTACCTCCGGATGGATCGTTTCATTCCAGTAGTAAGCTCCTTTCTTTCCGGAATCAGTTTGTGCTCTGGTGGAGTAACCTGAGCCTTCCGGTTTGGGAAGACCTATGTCACTGTATGTTTCAATGAAGGCTGGGAGGATGACCAGATCTCTGCAGTCGATGATAAGTGCCTCCTCCGGAATGATCACGAACGAACCGACCTCCGCGATCCGTTCTCCTCTCAATAATAAAGTTGCATTGCTGATCTTTCGTTCAGGAGTCACATAAATGGTTGCGTTCTTGAGCGCAATGAGCTCAGGTTCAGATTCTTTAACTCCATTTTGTGGTCTTACCTGCGCGAAAACAGATAGGTTGATCGTAAATAGAAACAGGGTGATGAGTGTTCTCATATTCGTCCGGTCATGCAGCGGCGTGAAATTAATGAAAATTCCTCCGGACTCAGCGGGTTGTGTCTGTTTCTTTCGCTATTTTTGCATGATTAAAATTAGATCTATGAGCGCACTGATACACATTCATTC
>JBKCAB010000484.1:0-5124 GCA_046307935.1 Bacteroidota bacterium
GACACATATCTGCAAAAACATATACAAGCGGTATTGGATCTTCCTTTGGTTGATAAAGATGCCATTGCTGCTGCGGACTTCTCCGTAGTGGTTGATGCAGTCAATTCTACTGGTGGGATCTTTGTTCCTGCATTGCTAGAGGCGCTGGGCGTTCGTAAAATCACGAAAATGTACTGTGAACCAACCGGACATTTCCCACACAACCCTGAGCCTCTTCCTGAGCACCTTACCGATCTTTCAGACAAGATACGAACTACAGGTGCAGACGTGGGGATTACTGTCGATCCGGATGTGGATAGACTAGCACTTGTCTGTGAAGACGGATCAATGTTCGGTGAAGAATATACGCTGGTCGCCGTAGCAGATTATGTTCTGACGCATACACCCGGTTCAACAGTTTCCAATCTATCGTCGACAAGGGCATTGCGGGACATCACCGAAGCACGTGGACTAACCTATGCAGCTTCTGCTGTTGGAGAGGTGAACGTAGTAGCAAAAATGAAGGAACTTGATGCAGTGATCGGTGGTGAAGGAAACGGTGGGATCATTTATCCTGACCTACATTATGGAAGAGACTCTTTGGTCGGTATTGCCCTTTTCCTGAGTCATCTTGCACACAAGAAAATGAAAGTATCCGAGCTGCGCGACAGCTATCCGAAATACACCATTTCGAAGAACAAGATCGAATTGACACCTGATATCGATGTTGACCAGCTCCTGATGTACATGACGCTGAACTATGCCCATGAAGAAGTTGACACAACGGATGGCGTAAAGATCTACATCGGTAAAGAATGGGTCCACCTGCGCAAAAGCAACACCGAGCCGATCATCCGCATTTATTCTGAAAGTGAAAACGAACAGAAAGCCAACGAACTAGCGGAACGAATTATCAGGGAAATCAAAGCCCTGATCTGATAAAGTTTCAGGAAATGGTAATGCGCTCTCCCAAAAAGTAAGGATCAATCCCAAGATTAACCTCAACGTAAGCCTTGACTCTGGCGAAATATTCCCTAATCCTCGTTTTTAGACCTCTAAGTTTACGCACATCCTGCGCATTGAATCCCACAGCGTCGATCCCGTTTCGACGGGCAATATAGACGGCTCGCTCGTTCTGGAATTGTTGCGAAACCACTATAAATGACGTTTGACCAAAAACCTCCCTCGCACGAAGCACTGAGTCATACGTATCAAAACCGGCATGATCCAGAAAGATCTTTTCCGCCGGAACTCCTGCCGCGATAAGCGCATCCTTCATGTCTTGTGGCTCGTTGTAGGATTGAACACTGTTATCTCCACTCACCAGGATCCGCTTTATTTTACCTGAAAAATAGAGCCTTGCACAAGCGTCAACGCGTAAAGCGAAATAGGCATTCCCTGATCCGTTCTTCAATGTTCTGCTTGTACCTAAAAGCAAAGCAGTTCCTCGAGGACTGAGTTTATCGATATCCGAGGTAACTTTATCGCTGCTCAGTGCCACTACCCGATAATTGGCGATCAAAAATAAACCTATGCAAAAACCTACAATACCCCTGAACCACAAGGATCTGGCAAAAAAGAAATAGCGATCAAAAAAACTTTTTTGAGTTACGGATGAACCTAGCTCTCCATTCATTGTACCAAGGTAAAAATTCTTCATCATGAAACGAGCAACATTTATTGCCATTTATCTCCTGACTGCTTTCAGTGTTCTGGCCAACGAAAAGGAGATCATCAAAGCAAGCATCTCAGAAGTTACTGTTTTTGCACAAGGAGCGCAGATCCACAATAAGGCTTCATTCAACGTGAAACCTGGTGTCACAGAATTAATCATTGAAGGCGTTAGTCCATATATTGATGCCAAAAGTATTCAGGTTAAAGCGTCTGGGGCCTTGATTTTAATGGACACAAAATACCAGTTGTATTACCCAAAGCCGGAACCGGTTTCTCTCGAAGGACTGCCTTTAAAGATCAAAAAAGACATCACGCTGCTGGAAGATAGCATCCGCACGATTTCGTACGAGCTACAGGAAATTCAAGACGAGATCGACGTATTGAATGCCACCAAAACCATTCTGACCAACAACGGTGCAATACGAGGTCAGGGAAAGGTGAATGATTCGATCAATCTTCTCAAGCAAGCGATCGATTACTATGCATCAAAAATGAGCGAGATCAATAAAAAGCTACAGGCGCTCAACAAGCGTAAACAAGACAAAGCCACCAAAAAACGTGGAATGGATGATCGTCTTATCCAATTACAGAACTACCAGAACAGCGAAGGCGCCGATCAAAAGAATCAGGGACCTGTACACAGGATTATCGTAACAGTTTCGGCAAAAGAACCCGTATCCGGAAAACTCTCTTTTTCTTACCTTGCTGCAAATGCAGGATGGATTCCGCAATATGACCTTCGAAGCGACGGAATGAATGGCAAAATCAATCTTACATACAAAGCCAATGTTTACCAGAACACAGGTCTTGACTGGGAAAATGTGAAATTGAATATCTCTACAAATAATCCGTATCAGAACAAAACAAAACCGACTCTTCATCCTTGGTACATCGATTATGACCAGTACCACGTCAACAATGGATACACTGGTAACGCACCAGCTGCCATGAAGAAAGAACAACTTTCCGATAAGGGTTATGCGTACATGAATTCGGTCGCGGGTGCTGAAAATATCGATGCAGAAACATCCGCACAATTTGTAGAAGTGGTTCGACAGTTGTCTTCAATAGAATTCAAGATTGATCTGCCTTATTCAGTGAAATCGAACAATGAACACCACATGGTGCTGATCAAAAATGTCGATATGGATGCGAATTACAAATACTACACCGCACCAAAAATGGATAATTCGGTTTATCTGGTTGCACAAATCACTAAGCTGGATGAGCTGGGACTCGTTCCTGCCGCAGCGAACATTTTCTTCGACGGAAGCTACATCGGAGAAACTTACATCGATCCAAGTACAATGGAAGATACATTAAATCTGAGCCTTGGACGCGACCCGAATATTCAGATCAAGCGCGTGCTACTGAAGAAAGAGTGCAAAGAAAAGATCATTAACGATAAAACTGAACGAACATTTGCCTACTCAATTGAAGTAAAGAATCTGAAAGCAACTGCAATCAATATCGTGATACAAGATCAGCTGCCGGTAACGACAAACGCAGACATCACGATCGAGCCGATCGAACTGAACAAGGCCAGACATGATGTTCGGGACGGATTCCTCGAATGGGAGATCAATCTCAAACCAAAAGAATCCAAAACGATCGACTTCAGCTTCAAGATCAAGCACAACAAAGACCTGAATGTGATCATCCAATGAAAATGAAATGCAACCAGACTACAAAGGGAATCCATTCGGGTTCCTTTTGTCTTTTTATTGCGTTATTTTTGCAATGAATTGCGGGAACAATAACTACCCGTATTTGTTTCCATTTGAGGTATGAAACAGTTTAACATCCCGGAATTCTACAGATCACCGATCATCTCGAAAGTGAAAGCAATGCGTAAAGCAGATGATCCGAGGAAAAAGGACTTCTCACCCACTCTACTTGACCTAGGCAAGGTCCGCTTCATGATCGCAAGGCACTTTGGATTTTGTTACGGCGTAGAAAATGCGATAGAGATCTCTTACCGAGCCATACAGGAGAATCCCGGCAAGAAGATCTACCTCCTAAGTCAGATGATCCACAATCCGGATGTCAACGCAGACTTGGTTTCTCACGGCATCACTTTCATTCAGGATACCGATGGATCTCAACTCATTGCTTGGGATGAGATCACAGCACAAGACGTGGTGATTATACCTGCCTTCGGAACAACAATCGAGATCGAAAAAATATTGACTGACAAAGGTGTTGATGTCCGCTCGTACAATACAACGTGCCCCTTTGTTGAAAAAGTCTGGAACAGATCAGAAAAACTCGGAACTGATGACCATACCATCATCATTCATGGTAAATATGATCATGAAGAAACAAGAGCAACCTTTTCTCACAGCGCCAGAACTGCACCCTCTTTGATCATTAAGAATATGCAGGAGGCGGAATATTTGGCATCGTTCATATTGAACAAAGTCAGCGCACAGGATTTAATCGCTTACTTCGAGGGCAGATTCACCCCAGGCTTCGATCCCGATAAACACCTTGTAAGAATTGGTGTTGTCAATCAGACAACGATGCTAGCTTCTGAAACACAAGCGATTGCAGATTTCCTTCGTCAAACCATGATCGAAAAGTACGGTGAAGCTTCAATTCGTGATCACATTGCGGATACGAGAGACACCCTTTGCTACGCAACCAATGACAATCAAAGTGCAACGCTGGGACTGATGGAACAAGAAGCGGACATCGCGATCGTTGTCGGAGGTTACAACAGTTCAAACACTACGCACCTTGTTGAATTATTGGAAGAGAAATTTCCGGTTTTCTTTGTTTCCTCAGCTTCCAATATTTTGGAAAATGGCTCGATCGAACATTTCGATATTCATTCCGGAAAGACCATCCTTTCCCAAGAGATCCTCACAAGAAGTGAGCAAGCCCTGACAATAGCCATTACTTCTGGAGCTTCCTGTCCGGATTCTATTATCGACGGTGTCATTCAAAAGATCATGGACATTTTCCGAATAGAACGTTCCATAGAAGAAGCACTCATCGGTCACAATTAAATTGACAATGAACTTATTTCTTTTTCGTGCAATGATTATTTTTACTGGTATAAACCTGCTCTGGAAAGATTCATTAACATACTGATCATTGACGAAAATGTGCGCAATCGAAAAGGAATTAAAGAGATCCTTTCCGGAGGCGGCAACAATATCCTGCAATCAGACTCGATTACCGACGCTATTGACATTTTGAAACGAAAGGAGATCGGAATACTCCTAATTAATATCGATAATCCGGACTTTGGCGGTATAGAACTATTACAAATGCTCAAAGAGGTGAGCAATGTAAAGAATATGTACAAGATCGTGATCACCGACAATACAAGCTCCGGAGCGAAGATGGTCAAGGGTTTGACAGAGGGAGCCGTTGATTTTATAAGCGTTCCATTCAACCCGAACCTCATTAGAGCGAAGATCGATGTGTACAAATCGCTCTACTTCAAAGACCAGCGTATCAATC
>JBKCAB010000485.1:0-7341 GCA_046307935.1 Bacteroidota bacterium
TAATTTTGGTTTCAATGCGTCATCTGCAATCCCCTCGATCTGTACGGTAGTTCCGGGTTTCGTATGTGCAAGTGTATCCATTCTGTTGGTAGAGAGTACAAAAATACGATTAAAGCGGCGAATGCACATACCACAAATGAGGTATTGAAACATGGATATTTTTTCCAAACCCATTTTATCCTAACTTTAAGTAAATCTGATTGTTTTCAGAACTAAATCATTAAATTTGCGCCGCTATTACTGCTCATTCATTGATTTATGAACCGCTTGAATATTTCACGATTTTTATTGATTCTTTTTTGTTTTGCTTGTTCCGCACCGGGTAAGCCAAAGCCACAGGACCAACTCCAGAAAAAAAAGGAAGTCAAAGAGGAAGTTGTACCGCAAAGAAAAAAATTGACGGAGCTAACACAACGTGAGATTCGCAAGTATGCAGAGGTGAATTCTTGCTATTTTGCTTTGCTCAAGGATCCTTCATTTTTCAGTCCGGACTACAATGCCGGCTTTGAAGTGGCTGACCTTTACAATAAATTCCTTCCATCGAAACATCCCTATAGGAACCGGTTTCTGGTGGGTGATTTCATGGCTTTGAACGAGTCGCTCGAACCCAGGGGTATATCGGAGATCAACCCAAGATTGTCCAAACTCAAAGACTTTGAAGGGATGGATGAAGAATTTTTCAGGCTTTTGGACGCCGCAGAATTCTCCAATGCCAATAAGGAAGAATTCTTTACTTACATCCGGACGAACCACAGCAAGGATACAGCGAAACTTTTCAATTTCTACGAGAAGATATGGAAGTATAAAACCCCACCACTGACGCGTACCTATGCCATAAATAATGGGAAATACTATGCTGCCGGGCAACGACTTTGCCTTTGTGAGGCCAAGGAAGACACCTTAGAACTGGTTGCTCAGTTTGCCACCTCTTCACAACGAGACGGATCCACACCGATCGGCGCGAGACGGGGATACTATGCCTCTCATTATTACATTGGATCCAAGAACTGGGATCGGCAGAGACGTTACGAACCGGCAGATCTTGAACACGATAAGCTGTTGGGAGGTGGCAGCAAACATGTCACCTATTTCAGAGGCAATGTCGAGCTTTCCAATTTTCTGCTCATGAAACCGGATACCGGGATCTATCCCCGTGCAATGCTTTCAAATGGTATTCATGAGGTAGCACTCCGTAATCTCCCGAGAGGTATGCTTGGCTGCGCAAATAGCATCGGATGTATTCGTCTTTCTGATTTTGCATCAAAATTTGTGCGGTGGTGGATACCTATGAAAGCGAATTTTTTCGTAGCTTACAAGGATGATAGATACTTCAAGAAGATGGATGAAACTGTAGTTTTACAAGAGCTGCCCTTCAAGAATGAGGAAGAAGGCAATCAATTCAGGGCATGGCTTTTGCAGAACTATCCATTTAAAGCAAAACAGCTGGAGATCGATTCTTCCGGTAGTTTTGACAACGGATACATTCTTGACGCTTACAATCTTTATGGTGCAGAATATGAAAAACAACGCAAAAAATAACCTGAATCCACAAATCCTGATCCTCGCTGTATTCACCTGCATTACCCAGCTGAGTATGGGTCAGGAGATCGTAAAGGGATTCTCTTGCGAGGATGATGACCTCATGAGCACATGTTTTGCGCCGGTGGCTGAAAATCCTCAGAAAACAACCTTCAAGGGAAGGGAGTCGGTTTGTTTGCTCGCCCGCAACGGGAGTCTGAATGAGCGCACCACCTGCCTCAGCGATGCCTTCCTGAAATTCGACCCGGTCTTTTTGCAGGACTGGGACACTGTGAACTTATTTCCAGACCTGGAACCCATCGGGAGAAGAGATACCATTGTGATCGATGTTCTGCAGGGCGACGAAGCATTTTTCTACAATTACTGGGGAGAGTTCAACTGGGCATATGGACCGCGTTGGGGACGCATGCACAGAGGACTTGACATCGGTTTGGACCTAGGGGATTCACTCAAATCAACGTTCAATGGCATCGTTCGGTACGCGAAGTTCAATCAGGGTGGATATGGAAATTGTGTGGTCATCAGGCACTTCAACGGGATCGAAACGTTGTATGCACACCTCGACAAAATCGCTGTAAAACCGGGTGAACTGGTGCTCGCCGGACAATTCATTGGTCATGGTGGTACAACGGGCAGAAGCACCGGACCACATTTGCATTTCGAAACGCGCTACCGTGGACGCTCCTTCGACCCGGAAAAGATCTTCGCAAAAGATGGTGCGAACGTCAAAGTCGACAAGCTGCGACTGACACTAGCCGATATCACCGATCCTTACATTCCAAAAGAAGAAGCAAACGCTGTAAAAAGTGAAAGTGCGAAGAAATTCCACGTTGTCAAAAAGGGTGAAAGCCTGTCTGCAATTGCCAGAAAACACGGAACAACAGTCAGCTCCATCCAAAAGCTGAACAGCATAAATAATCCTAACCTGATCCGTGAAGGTCAGAAGCTACGCGTAAAGTAGTCTTCCTAAATATTGTTAAAAAGTCTGTTAATAAATTATTTTGAGCATCTTAGATTTGGTTCATTTAATTTAGAAAGCGTAAGTTTGCGGCCTGTTTTTTTGATCCGTAACTTATTCTTAACCTGAATGAAACCATTTATTCTTTCTACAGCAGTATGTCTTTTTGCTATTTCCAATACACTTGTCGCGCAAAGAGCGGTCAGTTTAAAATTGGACAGGACCACTAAAAAGGAACTGAGATCCAAAATTGACCTGCTGGAAAAGGAACTTGAACGGGAACGAGGTCGTTCTCTGGAATACGCATCACTTTATGCATCAACTGTTCAAACACATCAGGAGATGTTGCATGAGATGAATTACAACATCTGCACGCTGCATGAACAGATCGATTCGATCCAGACGATAGCCAGACAACCAGAAAAACCTGTAGTTGTAGAAAATCCAGTCGAGATCGACTCGTCCGAAACAACAAAGATAGATCCTAAGCTGAAAACAGAACTGCTGGAAAGTTGCGGATGCGACGTCAGTGCAAAGAATGATCTGGGTAACGTCGGACTTGGATTGAAAGTGCTCACTACCGGCTACAACATGGTCATGGTGAAAGAAGAAAAAGTTCAGGGCTCTTGCTGGGATTACATCAATCGTGTTTACAGTAATGCCGGATTCAGTGGTTCAAAGCGAAAAACTGTTTTTTCCGGTAAGAAAGGTGCGAATTATGCAAGCCAGTCGATGATCAAACCGGGTGACTGGATCTATCATGTGAATCATTCTTTCAATGATATTGGCCACAGTGCGATTTTCATTTGCTGGAAAGACTATGAAAAAAAGCTTGGCGTTACCTTGAGTCATGTCGGACAAAATAAGTTACGTCCCGGCAAATATGGTGTATATGACCTCAGTCACGTGTACAACATCATGCGTCCTGCGGAAGACTGATAAATTTGTGCTTAATTTGTCGTGATGAAAAGACTATTACTTGCTGCCATTCTCCTTTTTGTTTACAGCGCATGCTCCGACAATTCAGGACAAGAAGTAAAAAAAACGGTTGAAAAACAACAGCCGGAATCTGAACCTATCGAAGCGATCCCGATCGATTCTGCACTCACCGGTTTCGCCAATTTCATAGCCGGGAAGGAATCGGATCTTTTTTCCTTTGCGGATTCCTCTGCCCAGCGTAAATACAGTGAATTCTGCAAGATCAACCGTGAAAAATACGCCAGCATAAAGCGCAGCCGACTTGATGTCATTCAGCGCTGGAACGCAGCCAACTTCAAAGAGAACAGCAGCGATGACAGTGCCTATTGTTTCTATCCTTTTGCCGGAGGTGATTTCATTCACATGTACCACCTCTTTCCAAATGCCTCCAATTATATGATGCTCGCCAAAGAGCCGGTGGGAACATTGCCTGAGCTGACAGCCCAAAAGTCGGGTCGCGACCTTGTTTACCTCAATGCCGTGGATCGCTCCCTTCGGAACATCTATCTTCAGAGCTATTTCATCACGAAGAACATGGCGCAGGACATGCGCAGCGACAGCTCTGTTGTAGACGGTGTGCTGCCGTTCATACTTTGGGGACTGGCAAAAACAGATCACGAGATCACGGAAATGAATTTCTTTAATATCGATACCAGCGGAACGCGGTCAGCGGTCGATGCCGAAAAAACAAAACGCTACACCGGTGTCGAGATCAAATTCACTAAAAAAGGATCCAACCAACTGAAAACATTGCAATACTTGTCGGTTGATATAAGCAACGCCGGATTTACCGCAGCCCCCCGAGTGTATACATACTTGGAAAAAACAACCCCGACAAGCTTCAACAGTTTTGTGAAATCGGCATCTTATCTGCTGCACTATGGAAGCTTCACGAAGATCCGGGATTTTGTACTCGCACGCAGTAATTACCATTTACAGGATGACACTGGTATTCCATACAAATACTTCAAGCAAGCGATGTGGAGCGCCCAATTATTCGGTAAATATACACTGCCTGTAAGCGATTTTTCTCCAACACTTTACCAGCAGGATCTCTCTGCCGCCTACACGGATTCAACTACGTTTCGGGGTGATTTGAAATTCTCGATGGGCTACCACTGGGGATCAAGGGAGCAGAACCAAATGCTTTTCGTTAGAAAACGAAAGTGACTTTCCTGAATTAACCTTTAAAAGTTCATTTCTTGCCGTGATGAAAGAGCAATTCCCTGTTCTTTTGCTTTAATTTCGTGCTATGAAAGTATTTAAGTTCGGAGGTGCATCAGTGAAGGATCCGGCTGCCGTGCGCAATGTTTCGGATATCCTTAAATTATACAGCGGAGAAAATCTCATTGTGGTCGTATCGGCCATGGGCAAGACCACAAACAAACTGGAAGAGGTAGTGAAAGCCTATTCTCAGGATGATCAGAAAATGTTCAATGATCACGTGAATGACCTGTACACTTTTCACATGGACATTCTCGGCGAGCTGTTCCACGAACGGCATTTTTCCATCTTCAACAAGGTGGAGGATATTTTCGAGAAGTTGCGCAACATGTTCGATCAACCCTTCCCCGATAATTACAGCTTTGCCTACGATCAGATCGTTTCCCTTGGAGAGGTGATCTCTTCCCATATCATTGCGTCATTCTTGTTCGAACAAGGACACTCCGCAGCATGGGGTGACGCACGAAAACTGATCAGGACTGACCATCTTTATCAGGAGGGAAATGTCGACTGGGACAAGACCGAAGAGCTCATCCGTTCACGATTCGTTCCTGCCTTCAGCGAAGTGGATATCCAGGTGGTTCAGGGTTTTATTGGGCACACGCCTGAAGGATTTACCACCACACTGGGAAGAGAAGGATCGGACTATACTGCAGGTATCTTTGCCTATTGTACAGATGCGGAAAGTGTGACCATCTGGAAGGATGTACCGGGCATGCTGAACGCTGACCCGAAGTGGTTTGACAATACCATAAAGCTGGACAAGATCTCTTTCAAAGAAGCGATCGAGCTCGCCTATTACGGTGCCTCGGTCATCCACCCGAAAACCATAAAGCCGCTTCAAAACAAGGGTATTCCGCTCTATGTTAAGTCCTTCCTTGACCCACAAGCGGAAGGTACGATCATACAGGCTTCAACCGACAATGATCACCTGGTTCCTTCCTTTATATTTAAAATGGACCAGATCCTGTTTTCATTCACTACTCGTGACTTTTCATTCATTGTAGAAGAAAACCTGAGCGATATCTTCAATCGCCTGGCAAAAGTGAATGCCAAGATCAATCTGATGCAGAACTCAGCGTTGAACTTTTCGATCCTGCTCGACCGCAGTAAGGTCGATCCGCAAAAGATCACAGACCTCTTCAAGGACACCTATGAAGTTCGGTACAACGAAAATCTTGAGCTCGTTACCATCCGCCATTACGATCAGGCCACACTCGATCGACTTACCGAGGGCAAAGACATTCTGGTCGAACAAAAGACACGACAGACCGCGCGTATGGTCATGAAGAACCGCTGATCCTTTCAGGAAAGTTTGTCGGTAAGAATACGCATCTCGATCACCGGAGAGATCCGTTCGTAGAGAATGTTGTAAACGGCCTCCACGATCGGCATATCCACATTGTATTCCTTGTTGATCTCAACGACACATTTTACCGCATAATAGCCCTCAGCGATCATATCCATCTCCAGTTGAGCTGTTTTAACGGAATAACCTTTGCCGATCATGAATCCAAACGTTCGGTTGCGGGAAAATTTTGAATAGGCCGTCACCAAAAGATCGCCGAGGTAAGCACTTGATTTAACATCGCGGTGGATCGGACTCACCTCATCGATAAAATTCTCGATCTCCTGAATGGCATTGGCGATCAGCACCGACTGAAAGTTGTCTCCATATCCCAAACCGGAACAGATCCCGGCAGCAACGGCATAGACGTTCTTCAATACGGCTGATAGTTCTGTACCGAACAAGTCGTCGGACACCGTTGTCTTGATGTAGCGGCAGCTCAACAGGTCCGCCATGCGTTCAGCGTGGTCTTCATTCTGCGAAGCAATGGTCAGATAGGAGAGACGTTCCAGTGCTACTTCCTCTGCATGGCAGGGTCCGCAGATGATCCCGATCTTATTGTAGGCTGTTCCGAAGGTATCGTGAATGAAATGTGCAGGAATGGTATTGTGCTGCGGCACGATCCCTTTTACGGCAGAGAAAACTACTTTGTCTCTGAGCAATGCTTTTGGGAAATGTTCAAAAATGGAAACCAGAAAGGCTGAAGGTGTTGCGATGATCACGATATCGGCAGGTCGAATGATCTCTTCCAGGTCTGTGCTGACATTGATCTTGTTGAGGTCAAATTCAACAGATTGAAGGTAGTTGGGGTTGTGACGGTATTTCAGGATGTGAGCTACTGCGCCATCGCTCCTCATCCACCAGTTCACGGAGTTGAGGTTATTGCACAGGATCTTGACCAGTGCTGTTGCCCAGCTACCACCTCCGATGACTGCTATTTTTTTTTCCTCCTTCATGGGTTTGAGTAGGCAAAGTTACGTTTTTTAGCATGTTGGATGATTTTTCGGTCAAAGAACTAAATGCTTTTCCCGATATGGGAAATATGTAAAGGTACAGCACGGTGTAATCATTTTAAAATGAATATAATAGGGTTAATGGCATGATATTAGTTAACACGCGCGCTGCTATAACTTATACTCAAACTATGAAAGTGATTTACATTAAATCATCTAGGACCATTTCATTAAGCTTTTCAGTAAAGCTTCCAATAATTTATTCAGTGTTTTCACAATTGACAGCAACTCCAAGAGACAACTCTAAAATCATCATTAGACTTTCAATATTTACAAATGCT
>JBKCAB010000486.1:0-5698 GCA_046307935.1 Bacteroidota bacterium
ACAAACCGCTTTTGAAGTAGCAGGTCGCACCTGTGTACATGAGGTTGGGCATTATTTGGGGTTGCGGCATATCTGGGGTGATGGCGACTGCTCGCAAGAGGACGGTATCGATGACACACCAAACGCAGATTCGCAGTCGAATCAGGACTGTGATGTTACCCGAAACACTTGTACAGATAACATCGCCGGAACTGATCTTCCTGATATGGTTGAGAATTATATGGACTATTCAGCCGAGACTTGCCAAAACTCATGGACAAACGGACAGGTTCAGCTCATGCATGGAGTCCTCGAGGATGACCGATACGATCTGGTGCATAATAATCCGGCTGTTATCAGCGAAGAAGAGAACCTTCATCTTTTGGTTTATCCCAACCCATCTGCTAAAGTGATCACTGTGCGAACAGATATCACAGAAAAAATGAACATCACCCTGACCGACGTGCATGGCAAGCTTGTTTACAACTCCACGTTCTTGAACGGATTTCATCAGATTGACTTGGATGAAATTGCCGTCGGTGTTTACCAACTCACGGTCAGTAATAGCGAGTACCTGAACGTAAAACGTGTACTCAAGCTGTGATCAAATTCGCTTACTGACTTTTATCATGTTTTTATGAAATTAAACTCATAGTTCCGGGACTAATCATTCCTGACATTTGCTTTATAAAACCAATTGATCATGGAAGCAAATGTTCACAATGCCGGAATCTTCTCGAATTGGATCGGAGATGCGGAGTTCAACAGATTCGGACTAATATGTGTAATTCTGACCGTTGTAGGTTGTCTCGGAGGCACTGCGGTAGGCATGGGTGCCATAAGCAGTACATTGTCTTTGATCCTTGTGACGATCCCTACAATGCTCACGCTTAGTCTTTTGTTAGCCGTTGCGCCTATGCGCTGGATTTTTACTGCTGCGGCTGCAGCTATCATCATCGATCTTTTGATGATTCTTTATTACACATTATTGGCCTAAGTATCCCAATATACTTTAAGGTGCCTGCCTAACGCGGCAGGCTAGGTTTTCTGACTAAGGGCCGGGTTGCATTGCAATTCGGTCTTTGTCCTTTATTTAACCGTAGGAAGGTAAATTATAAAAGTCGTTCCTTTACCTGGAGTTGATCGAAAGTCAATCGATCCGCGATGGTTTTCAATGATCTGCTTTACCATGGCCAATCCCAGTCCCGTGCCGGTCCCTTTGGTGGTGAAATAGGGAACGAAGATCTTTCCGCGCTCACTTTCCGAAATACCGCTACCATTATCCGTTAAAGCAATCCTCAATGTGTCTTGTTTTTGTTCAACGCGTATGGAGACCATTCCTTTTCTATCCTCAGGTATTGCCTGAAAGGCATTTTTGAGCAGATTGTTGAATACTCGGATCATCTGATCTTTATCTGCGAGAATGTGCGCTTTATCGAGAGTGGTTTCCAGATTGACACTGGTCTCTTCCTCTGTCTGAAAGACTTCGATCACACCCTCCAGTAAGGGAAGAAGATCCAAACGTTCCTCGGTTGGCTTGGGCATTTTAGCAAAGTTGGAGAATTCATTGGCAATCTCCGTAAGGGCATCGATCTGTTCGATGAGCGATGCAGCTACTTTATTGAGTTTTTCAGCTGATTTCGGATTGTTAGGGTCATACACGCGCTGCAACTGCTGAATACTCAACTTCATCGGCGTGAGTGGATTCTTGATCTCGTGTGCCACCTGCTTGGCCATCTCTCTCCAGGCACTTTCCCGCTCGTTCTGTGCGATCTGTTGTGCGGCGAATTCGAGCTCCTCCAGCTTCTGATTGTAGTCCTTTACTAAAGCACCTATCTCATCGTTCCTGTGATAATTGATCTTCTGATTGTGTTTGCCAAAACGAACGCCTGCGAAACTCTCCTGAAGCAAACGAAGCGGAGAGGTCACCCACCCGGAAACAAGCAGGGAAAGTATGGTGGAGATGGCTAGCAAAAGCATGAACACATTGATGATCGCCACTAAAAATCGCTGGATCTGAGCCTCAAAATCTTCCTGCTGACCAAAATGCTGCAAATTCACATATCCCAGAAGTGTTCCGTCCACATTATAAAGGGGAGTGTAGGCAGAGGAATAGTTCAGCTTCCCGATATTTTCCTGGTGAATGAATTCACTTTTCTTCTGACATGTAGCAGCAAAATAAGCATCCGGATGCATCTGTTCACTGATCAGGCCGATATTGTAGATCTTTGGACGTGAAGAGGCGAGCAACATCCCATCTTTACTATAGATGTTGATATCTGTGACGAATACTCTTGCAAACTTACGAAGCAGATATTCCATATAGTTTCCGTCAACAGCAATATCCAACTGCTTTTTCGTGCCCAGTTTAGAACGCAGCTCAATGAGCACCGAATTCATTTTTTCTCGGATCACCTCATTGGTGTAGCTGTTGTATTGGTTTCTGACGAACACACCACTTCCCCATCCAAAACCCAGCAGTGAAACGAAAACCACCGCAATGAGCACCAGCTGTATCCTTGCAGCGAGCGAAATGGTCCTGATGAATGATCCATTCCGGGAACCACGTGTAAAAAGTGCAGGTAACAGCAGCAAACCGAAGAAGCAGAAGAGATAGGAAAAGGAGGTGATCAGCTCAACATAAGTATAATTCTTACCGGAAAGAATGATAAGGTCATTCGCAGAACTTTCAAGCAGATAGTGATTGAATCCGTCTTTGTCGATAAAACGCTTGTTATTGCCCCATTGACGCACGGCCGAGCGCTCCGTCGGATAATTGAAAGTTCCGTAACGGGTGATCAATTTACCAAGATGGTATCTGGCTATCGAATAATTCTCAAGTGAATTGAAAACATTCGCTTCTTGAGAGATCAATAAACGCGGAAATCCGATCTCCTCAGGTATCTTTGTTGATCGTAGTGTACAAAAAAGCGCTGCCTTTGAGGAAGAGTCCTGCTCATACAAAGGCTGACGGATCACATAGCTGTATTGGTCGGTATTGTCATGAATAAAATAAACCGATGGATCCAGCTCGGAAACCGTTCCATGATCTCTGATCAGCTGATTGATCCCATCGAACGTGAATGCTTGTCCTTCTTCCACTACAAGAGAATTACCCAAACTATCGAATATATTGAAGTTCAGTTCATATTTTTCCCAGAATCCACTGAAGAAGCGTCGTTCCATAGCATCCTCAAAGTCGGAAACGGGCATGTTTCGCGGTGTACTGACAAACTTTAAAAGGAACGGATCATTCTTGAGTTTATCCGCCAATAAGTGGTATTCCAGCTCTGTACCGGGATCCTTGTCAGAACTTAACTGACTGGCATAAAGCGCTCGGATCTCCCTTTCTTTTCGCTGAGAGAATTCTGAAAGTGTGACTGCCGTCACTGAACTGAATAGGAATAAGAACAGAATTGAAACAAAAACTCCGCGCTCATTCGTTCGTCTGAATACCCTATAGGCGCATATACTCAGGAAGATCAAAGGGAACATGGCAGGAAGCAAGATCTGGGAACCGAAGCCAGTTTCGAATATAAAAAACAAGACCGACCCAAGAAAAATGATCACAGCCAACACATTTAGTCCGAAGTCTGAACGTCGGTAAAGCTGAATACCGGTCAATACGTACCGATAAAAGCTGAAGTAAAGTGCGGCAAATGACAGAATGGTCAGTATGGAATAAGCATTGAGTTCAAAAAGGCGATCAATAAGCAGTGGTATAGATGAATTGCTGATCAGGTCTTCGGTGAGAAGCAACATGAAATGCCACAAGATGAAGGAGCTAAGGATCATAAAAAGACCCGTTATGCCCGCAATTCTCGGATGTGTTAGGCTCCTGAGCAAGCGGATCACAGCCAGAACGAGGAAAACGATCAAGCCTGCATTGATCAGGTACTCAAAAAAATTGGGGAAAATTTCATTCGACGCATACAGACTGGGGTGAAAGCAAGCGGTATCCTTCATGAAATGCATCCAGTCAAAACGGAGGGTGAGCAAGCGCAGAATGAATACAGCAAGAATTGCCGATGCCTGTAATAGAGGATGATGGTTCTCTGTTAGCTCGAAAGCAGCAGCCAATGCAGAGAAAATGGCAATTGATAGAAACAACAGGAGCAACAAGGATTGGGTGTCGGAAACAGGTTGAACCTTTTGTTTGAGTAAGGAGAACAAGAAGTTGCCTTTGGAGTCCATGATCTCACATCCTGCGATCCTTTCAAGAGTAATCTCCATTTCGATCGGAATTTGCAGGTCATCGGCAAATTCATTGTTGAGCGCCTCGTTCTGGTATGGATACTCGCTGCGCATCAGGAAGGATCCAACGATCCGGTAACCATCTTTTTCACATACCCGCGCATAATCCCATCCGTTTTGTAAATGTACCGGGCCATTCACGGGAAAGTGGATGTCAGCAAATTGAAGAACGGGAAGCTGAGTGGTATTCCAGTAGATCAAGGAATCTTTTCGAAAAACATGAAGAAATAGCGCCCGATCCGGTTGATGCAACTTCCATTCAGCGTAATCACCATTGTGTTTTAACTCATCCATTTGAGCGGTGAGAAAGCGCTCCAGTTGTTGCTCCTTCTGGGAAAAACTATCCTGGAAGCTACTGACTAACGGTTGAATTTTAGGATTAAAAACACTTTTTAAGGTAACTGCAAAGAGTAAAAGCGAAAAAGCAGCCAACAGTAAAAACCGGTATTTCGTGACTTTTTTCAAGAAATTTGTTCCGTTTTCGCGATGCGTTTATCGATCTCGCAGGTCAATTTTTTATAGTCGGAATCAGCATGTTCATCATTCCTGAACCGAAAATCAGCTAAGCCTTCGTAAGGAAGCAAATAGTTATGAAAACAAGGCATAACATGGTGCTCCCACTGATAAAGGATGTCTTCCTTATCATATCCTCGTGTTTCGGCATCGCGCAACAAACGGCGGTCGAGTTGCGTGGTTTTATCAACTGCTATAAACACCGAGTAATCGATGACTGCACGAACCATCTCATAATGAAAAAGAAAAAGTCCCTCTACGATGATCAGTTCCGATGGAAAGATGGTTGTGTATGTCGTGAGATCAGGCGGTGAATTGAAGTGGTATTCCTTTACATGAATATGCTCACCGTTCATCAGCCGGTAGAGGTCATCGACCAGTTTTTTTTCATCCAAAGCGGAAGGAAGGTCGAAGTTAACCTTTCCGTTCTCATCGATCATTTGTTCTTCTATCGGCCGATAATAGTTATCCATCGAGAAGACCGATGGTTTGAGATGCGCATACGTTTTAGAAAGCCGGTTGAGAAGGGTTGTTTTTCCTGAACCACTTCCTCCGCAGATACCGATGATCATTTTTTCCTGAATTCGAAATTTACCGGACCCACTTTATTCAATTGCATTGTATCGAAGTAAAGTGTGCCCGTGGCTAAAGATACGGCAAATCTTCCGTTCAACTCCTTAACCTGAGTACTGCTCGGATTATTCGGCGTGTGTCGCGTTCCTGTATTGAGAACAGCCGCAGCATCCCCTGAAATGGGAAGAAAAACGGATAGGCCTGCATAGCTGATCCCGATACCTTCGTTCATGGCGACGGAAGAAAAAATAGCTGTCTTCTGCCCGGTAACTGTTAATTCAGCGGATTTCACTTTCACCCATTCCGCATCGACCAAAGTGTAGAGCTCCGCCACTTTTTTAATGCCTTCTGTCCGTATTCCGCAGTGGTGGAACTTGCC
>JBKCAB010000487.1:0-1173 GCA_046307935.1 Bacteroidota bacterium
AAGATCTCAGAGCAGGAAATGGAGGATCACCTGCAGCAACAGATGATGTCCGTATCGAATATATCTTGATGAATGCCAAAGGAGATACTTTACAAAGCTCCTACGAGATGAAGAAGATGACCGGTTCCAAAGATCCTGTAGACCTTTCATTGAATCAGGTAATTCCGGCGTGGACGTTCTCATTGCCCAAAATGAAAAAAGGTGGTAAGTATAAGTTGTATGTTCCTTGGCAACAAGCCTATGGTGAACAAGGAATGTTCAATCCACAATCGCAGACCATGGATATTCAGCCCTATGAATCCTTATGTTTCGTTATTGAGCTGATCGATTTTGGCAAAGCAGGTGCGTTTAAAAAACCTCAGCCACCAGCCGGTTAGCCGGGAATGCAATGATCTGTGAAAAACAGGAAGACAGCCTTTGATCAAGGTTCAGATTCCTCGAATTCGGAGTCGTCCTGAACGTCTCGATGCTTAAAGATCGGGAAAAAGAAAGAGATCCTGTAAATGAGTGGAACGCGGTTTACAATCTGTCCTGTCGTCGGGTCTTTGATCGTAATCTTGTACGAACTTCGGAAAGGACTGTTCAAGCTATTGATGATATCGTAGTAGATACCGGCGTTCAAACGAACGATTCCTTTGAATTCCCTGGAAAAGCCGGCACAAATAAAAACCGTTGGAACTATCTTCTTGAACACTGCGGATGTATCGATGAATACGTTTCTGTTCCGAATGATCTCTGCTTCTAATCCACCGAAGATAGTATTCTTGTATCGGCCATGCACGAAGAATCCACCACCGAGGTTATTGAAACTGAATGATTCATTCGAATAGAACGGTTGCGACCAAGCCCGCTGGTAACGCAGGGTGGGACCAAACACAAGATTTTCATGCCGCACAAACCCGAATTTCGGTCCGATCTCGAAAACTCCACCAATACTCGATGCGTTGAAAGAGCCGTCAAAACCAAGCTCAAAAGCTTCAAAACTTCGCTTCTGAGCCAGCGTTACGGTCGAAATTGCAAGCAATACCGGTAACAATACTTTCATGAGAACTTTTTGACGAAATTAACAATTGTTAAGGAAGATTCTGCAGATATAAGTGTTCCGAATACCCGCTAATTCCTTTTAGCCGTATTATCTTTGCCGCAAATTAGATCTCAATGCAGTTACTTGAC
>JBKCAB010000488.1:0-1815 GCA_046307935.1 Bacteroidota bacterium
ATCTACCCTGCATCGCCATTGTACATCCCGGTGGAAGCTCCTAGAATGCATACGGATATTTCAGATACTGAGGTGGGATCAACCATTGATATCAAAGGATTTACCAAAGCACTTGGCGGAGCTATTTTAACGATTGACATTCTTCCTATTCGGGACATAAGGATCATTGAGACGAAATCGGGATCCGGAGCCTCTGTGCGTTATGAATACCGATGCCAGTATATTTTGCCGGTCGATGTTTCCTTCGATACGCCAACCGATGGTTCTAGACTGAAAAAGCGTTTATTCGATGTGGTACAGTTTGAAACGATGAGAACTTACAATAGCCGGTGGGAGTACCTCAGCTGGTTGGCTGATAATGAACAGCAGTTTTACAGAGATCTTGAAAGATCTGCCCGAAAACGTGCTTTCGCTGATATAAATGCCCTTTTGAATGATGAATTCGGTTATGCTGTTATCAATAGATCCGCAGAGATCTATTCTGTAAAGAAATACCGTGATTACGATTATACAGACGTTGTTACTGCATACACCGCAAGCACACAGGCACTCAGCAACGTGGGAAAGGACAGGAATCGCGCCACTGCGATGGACAAGCTCGATCAGGCTATTTTACAATGGAAGAATATCTTGCAGGACAGCAATCCATCGGATGAGAAATCGAGGGTCAATGACAAAATCAGTGCTGTGATCTATTGCAATCTCGCTGAGCTACTTGTCTGGAGAGGAGACTTCGATCAGGCGGAACTTTACGTCAATTTAGCCCTTAATTCGGGAGTCATGAAGGCCCGCAATCATGCTGAAAGAGTGCAAGCTTTCTATGCTGATCAGAAGAAAAGATGGCAGGTACACTATTGATTTAGATAGAAAACTAAAACCCGAATTATGCATTTTCAAAAGGACTAAGCTGAGTATGTTTATGAATTACTTATGAGGTACTGGCTGCATCTATTCTATGTTTTGATTTCAGGGTTCGCATCATTCTCCCAAAAACAGATCTCCACTCAAAACCATGCCTGGGTCATGTATACAGGGAACCATCGACTCAACGAAAATTGGGGATTACATACAGAATACCAGTGGAGAAGGGCGGACCTTTTCAATGATTGGCAACAGAGTTTGTTGCGGTTGGGGGTTGATTATTGCACGAAAAACAACCTCCAGTTCACCGCCGGTTATGGATGGATCAAAACATACGAATACGGCGCTCAGCCAGTGAATCATGATTTCAATGAGCATCGGATCTGGGAACAGTTCATTGTTAAAAATAGTTTGGGAAGGATCGACCTACATCATCGCTACAGGTTGGAGCAACGGTTTTTGGAACAATGGAAACAGGGAGATAATGGTGATCTTGTTACCGACGGCTATGTTTTACGTCAACGAGTTCGATATAGGTTCATGGCAACTGTTCCGATCACCCGTAAAGAAATGGCTGATAATACGCTTTTTCTATCAGCCTATGATGAACCTTTCATTGGTTTCGGTAAAGGGATAGCGAAGAATGTACTGGACCAAAATCGTCTTTATTTTGCTCTTGGTTGGAGATTCAACAAAGATTTCAACGTTCAGCTCGGTTATATGAACCAGTTCATTTTTAAATCTGATGGCGTGAATATAGAACGAAATCATACCCTCCAGATTGGTTTCACATACAATTTGGATCTTCAATTGAAAGAATAGTTCTTTCGCTGAATCTATAATGTGCAGCTTTCTTTCTTTTTTCGCGAGTATTGGGTTGATTTCTGTACTTTTGCCTAAATTTTTGGCATGTCAGATGATTTAAAATCGGTCAGCTACTGCGTTGGAATGAGT
>JBKCAB010000489.1:0-1101 GCA_046307935.1 Bacteroidota bacterium
TCCGGACAGAAACCAGCGATGTTCTCATAAAGATCGGACAGTACACTTTTGACACTGAAAATTATACCCTGAATCATGCCGCTTTCGAAAAAACACTAACCAAAAAAGAGGCACAAATCCTAAAGGTCCTTTGCAGATTCAAAAATCAGGTTACTCCAAGGGAAGTGATTACCAACACAGTTTGGGGACAGGACGATTATTTCATTGGAAGAAGTCTGGATGTGTTCATCACCAAATTGAGAAAATACCTCAAAGAAGACCCGTCCATCAGTATACAGAATATTCATGGTATTGGTTTTAAACTTGAACATCAATGATTCGGATCCTGCATCTGGAAACATCGACGAAAGCATGCAGTGTGGCGCTTTCATTCGATGGAGAGCCGGTAGCCGTTCGGGAAGAATTGACGGAAGAATTTACTCACAGTGAGAACCTTGCTGTGTTTGTGCAGAGTGTTTTGGATCAGGCAAAAACGGAGCTCAAGGAATTAAGTGCCGTTTCAGTGGCATGCGGTCCAGGATCCTACACCGGACTGAGAATAGGTGTTTCCACAGCAAAAGGCTTTTGCTATGCGTTGGATATTCCACTGATCGCCATCGACTCACTTACGAGCCTTACAGAGCTGGCTCGTAAAGCGCATCCGTCATCAACCATTTGTGCCATGATCGATGCACGAAGAAAAGAAGTGTTCAGTGCATTATTCAGTTTGGATGGAGAGCTCATTAAACCTATTTCGGCTGACATACTTGACCAGCACTCCTACAGCGATTTTGAACCCTTTGTCTATGTGGGGGACGGCGCTGGGAAAATGATCAGTGATTGGCAGGCAAGGAACTGTGTTGCAGACTTGAATATTCAGGCATCTGCTATTGGTCAGGTTCGACTGGCATTTGAAAAGTTCCAGAAAGGAAGCTTTGAGGATGTAGCCTATTTTGAGCCATTTTATTTAAAGGATTTTGTAATTCAAAAATGATTCAAGTCAAAGGTCCTGAAATTGATATGGAATTCAGACAAAGATGAAATTCAAATTGAGTCCTTTTTAGTTGGAGGAACAAAGTCTGCTAACAAGTTGTTTTTTACCAGTGAATTTAAAGAAAAACA
>JBKCAB010000490.1:0-3251 GCA_046307935.1 Bacteroidota bacterium
ACTGAATATTCTCCTTTACCGCATCCGAGCTCCAGAACGATCGGGTTGTCATTTTTAAAATACTCCTCCCTCCACTTTCCTTTCATGGGAAATAGGCCCCCTACTGCTGGTTGGAATACATTTGAAAATTCTTCCATCAATGCAAAACGCCTTAGCTTATCCTTTCCCATGCAACGAAATTAGAGATTTTCAAAAAAGTAACTACGCATTCGCCTCTAGAAGTCCAAACTTACGCGATAACCTGTATGCTTTCGGATATTCAATGCATTCCCTCCTTCAAAAAGCAGGTATTGCCCCTTAATACCAACCAGCCTGGAGCGGATTTCAGGAAATTTATCCAACGTAAGACTTTTTACCTTGTGCGGATATTCGAGCACCGGATAAACCAGGTTTACAATTTCATCGTCCTCTGAGTAGTATCGTGTGATATCGGATGGTAATTGGTCATGTATCGACCATTTTTCCTCGAGCAAGTCGATCGATTCATCGATCTCGTTGCGAAGCATGCGCTGCCAGTTGGTTTTATCCGTGAAGAATTCCTTTAATGCCACCTCGATCGATCCAGCGAGATAACGGTTTGGAGTTTCGGCAAGTCGAATGGCAGATGCTGCGCCCTGATCGATCCAACGGGTAGGTACTTGCGATTTGCGGGTAACGCCTACCTTGACACTATCCGACGCCGCCAGATAAACAATGTGTGATTGATTGTGATTGCGTTCCTCCCATTGCGGATCGCGACCTTCTCCCAGATGTGCCCTGCACAGCTCCGGACGAATTGTGCACTCTGCTGCCTCGGGTGAAGAGATAAAGCAGGGGTAACAAAATCCCTCTCCGAACGACTTCTTCGCTTCCTTTCCACACGATTGACAAAAGATCCGCCCGCTCCAACTTAGTGTGATCTCCTTGCCCAGCAGGCTGTTCATGTCCACCCCCTCTCCAATGTCCATGAAATAGCTTATCGGTTCACCCGACTGAACTTTCATCTTTCTAAGATTACCTTCGATCATTGCTCAGGAAGGATCTTCATTTTGTCTGCGAAATGATAGCAGTAATCCCTCAGGTCTTCGCAGATATTGTGCTCTCCCGTTGCCTTTTCAAAAGTATCCGCCATGGTAAGCAGAGTCTGGTGAAAGAACTGCTTCATTTCTTCGATGCTCATGTCTTTTGTCCAGAGATCGATCTTCATGGTATTGTTGTCTGAAGGATCCCAGATCGAAAGTAAGAAGGCCTTGGCTGCAGCATCTTCTATATTCCCGTCCTCTGCAGTCCATTTCATTGCAATGGGCAGGTTGTTCTCATTCAATCCGACCTTCAGCTTGATCTCCGATGTCTTAATAATCTTATCTTCCATAATCAGTCTATCTCGTATTCAGCAAGGATGGCCGTGTAGGGTGTTTTAACCAACTCATCGACACCAATGCGTTTGATCTCCATGTATTTGTGAACCATTCGCCAACCGATAAATTGACCAAGTCGATCCGGACCCTTTTCAGGAAGACCGACTGTAAATGGCGCATCATTCAGCATATTGATGCGTAATCGCTCATCATTCTTAAAAAGGAGTTTGTCTTGAACGAGGTACTTCCAAATATCATATTCATGATCGATCGCCCATTTGACTTCGTCTTCTGAATAGCGAAGTATAATTGATTCGTTCACATCTGGGAAGGCCGCCTCAGTGAGATAAAGGATCTTTCCCCATCGGATCATGTGTTCAGCCAAATTACCATCGATCTCCTCGATATAGTGGGTCATTATCCATGAACAAAGCGCATCCCGCGACATGTAACGTTCATCCAATCCTTCTTTCATCCATTCATAGAATTGGTCAGATGGTAATTCTTGAATCACATCTGTCTCCTTGCCCAGGTACCTTTCCAGTCCAATACCGATCTCCGTCTGAGTACAAAATGCACTTGACGCATAAAAAGAATTCAAAAAAACAATGTTCTCAGGAACTTTCCCTTTCGGAAAGTGATAAACAAGATGCCTGAATCCATTAGTGATTTCCTTGCGTTTTAAACTTAAGTCAGCAAACTTTTCGGCGATTCGCTTCTGAACTCTCGCAACGTACTCATCGGCTGTGAACTTGGTGTAACTATTTCTGAAAGCAGTATCGGAAACGTTGCCAATACCAAGACAATAACCCAGCTCGTACTCCCAGATCTCAGGGATATCTCTGAGAAACCGCTGATGCAACTCAATCAGTTCCTGAGCATCGCCATTGGTCAGCAGAGAATCAGCATTGATGAATCCGATCTTGACCTTTACAGACGACGCATCTACCTCCAATGGATCGTAGGTACACCCAACAAATGCAAAAACAACTAAGATCGAAAAGCAATATCGGGACAGTATCATTTATTCTAATGAAAATTGTGATCAAAAGTAAGCAAAACATAGTTTTGCGCTATCTTTACAATGGTATATAACTTAAAGAAAAAAGCATGAAGAAGATCCTGTTTTCAGCATTCGCCCTGATAACCGCTACAAGCTCATTTGGACAAGATGCAGCAGATAAAGACGTACAAGCCGGACTAGTTGCTGGAGCCGGACTGAATTTCCAGAAAATGGGCACGAAAAATATGGTTTCCGATGGTGTGGGTTCTGATCTCACTATCGGAGCGAATGTGATCTTCAGCTTTACAGAAACGATCGGTTTGTGCACCGGTGCTGAATTTGACTTCAACACGGTGAAATATGCGCCAAACACCAGCTCACCAACCTATTATCGCTACAATGACACCCAGATCATACCCAAAGAGGAATCCGGTTCGGCCGCTTCTCTTTTTCAATTGGACAGTCGGGAACAAAAAGGAGTATACCTGACCATTCCGACAATGCTTTTGTTCAGAACGAACTTTATAGGATACTTCCGCTACTTTGGGAAGTTTGGGCTGAGGAACAGTTTTTTACTCTCGAGTAATATCAACGACGAAGGCATCAAGTTTGACACACAAACTCCGCTAGGAGCTGTTGCAACCAATGAGAATATGAAAGCTCCCGGAGATATGTTCTTTTTCAAGAGTGCGGTTGGACTCTGCGGAGGGGCTGAGTGGAATTTCACCGGTTCGACTTGTTTGGTAGCCGAACTGGGCTACTACTATGGGATCACACCACTCCACCTGGACCGTAAAGAGGATAAAATGACACTTTACACATCCGGATTGAACAATGGACTGGGGAATGATGACTATTTCAATAATCTCGCAACCCAAAGCCAGCTCATGTTCAAATTGTCGATCCTATTC
>JBKCAB010000491.1:0-436 GCA_046307935.1 Bacteroidota bacterium
AGGATTTTCTCCTGCTGTGGCTGTTACTTCTTGTATCTCTTGTACGATCGGTTGTAGGAAAATGATATGATCCTCCGAATCGGAAAGATTTACGGTTGTATCCCTGAACGAAGAAACCTTTAGTGTAACCGATTGCACGCCTGTCTGAACAGAAAATGCGCCATCCAGATCCCCGAGAAAAGGTGAGCCTTGATCAGGATAGACTTTAACAAATGGCACCGCTTCCTGCGATAATCGATCACGGATGAAATAGGTCTGCTGAGCCGAAACCCATGTAATCGCCAAGATCATGTGCGCAAACAACAGTATCTTCTTCATACCTTAAAAATACTTGAAAAGTAAAAAACGGAGAGGTCAGATACCAAATTTGGCAAACGGGATGAAACGTGGAACACTTCGCTGGTATTCCTTGTATTCTGGATATTTCCTTGCTGAT
>JBKCAB010000492.1:0-3982 GCA_046307935.1 Bacteroidota bacterium
CCGGACAGCAGGAATGAATGGTCGGAAGACAATGTACTGCTCTGTGCCGCACGCCAGAAAAGGATCATCGCCGATGTTTGGGATACTGTCAAACCGGGAGGTTACGTGGTGTATTCGACATGTACCTTCAATGAACAGGAAAATGAAGAAAACGTGCGGTTCATGCTACACGAAATGCAGGCCGAGCTTGTAGAGATCAATTTAAATGAACCTATCCAAAAAGGACGACAGGGACTCGGATACTACTGTATCCCTGGCATCACCGAGACGGAAGGGTTCTTCATCGCTGTGTTGCAAAAAGCAGGAGCAGACTCCAAAAAACAGCGTTATGATATCCGCCGGGATCTGCGTCATCTGAACCCAGGTAAAGATTTGGAGGTTCTCAAGGGACTGGCAAAGACTGAGGACTACTCGTTTTACCAATGGAACGATCTTGTGATGGCTTTGCCCTCTGCGGTCGCCGATCGTATGCAGCATGTCATGGCGAATACGCGCGTTGTTAAGGCAGGAACCCTGGTGGGGGAGCTGAACAGGAAAGGCATCCTTCCACATGAAGAACTCGCAGTATGTATAGAACTGAATAGCTTTCCGGAAAGGATTGACCTCTCAAAACAGCAGGCACTACAGTACCTGCATGGAGACACTTTCTATCTTGAAAGTAATCAGGGCCTGAAATTGATTACCTACCGAAACAAACCTCTTGGTTGGATCAAACACTTGGGCAACCGGTTCAACAATCTTTACCCCAAAGAATGGCGGATCAGGATGAATATCAGCTAAAAGAATACTTAACTTCGTTCCATGTGCGGCATTACCGGATATATTGACCACAAATCCTCTACCCCGGAGCAGATCATTGAAAAAATGACAAATACGCTCCATCACAGGGGGCCAGATGGTGGTTCGACCGAAACCTTGCAGCTTGATGGAACAAAAATAGGTCTTGGACATCGCCGACTGGCGATAATCGATCTAACAGATACAGGCCGCCAGCCAATGAATTTCGGGGCGCTCTGGATCACCTTTAACGGGGAGATCTATAACTATAAACAGATCAAGCATGAGCTGACTGAGCTCGGACATTCGTTTACCGGAAATTCCGATACGGAAATGATCCTTCATGCCTTTTCCGCATGGGGACCGGCATGCCTTGATCGCTTCATCGGCATGTTCGCCTTTGTCATTGTTGATACCGATCAGAAAAAGCTCTTTGCTGCAAGGGACCGTGCCGGTGTTAAACCTCTTTTTATTTATCAGGCAGAAGAGCTCTTGTTGTATGGCTCTGAACTCAAGGCTTTTCATCAGCATCCTGACTTTAAAAAAGAGATCGACCCGTCTGCGGTGGCAGCCTTCATGCAATACGGAAACGTTCCCACGCCCCACTGTATCTTCAGGAACTGTTTTAAACTCAATCCCGGTCATTATCTGACCTATGACCTGAACAGTCGCCAACTAGAAACAGTGCAGTACTGGAGTGTTTACGATGCCTACAACCGTCCAAAGCTGGATATTTCCTTTGCGGAAGCCCTGACAAGCACAGAGACTGTTCTGAAAAAAGCCTTTGAATACCGCATGGTAGCAGACGTACCTGTCGGTGTTTTCCTCAGTGGTGGTTACGACAGTGTCTCCGTAACTTCCATTCTTCAGGGAAACAGAACCGAAAAACTGAAAACCTTTACCATATCCGTCCCGGACATTGGGTTGAACGAAGCACCCTTCGCCAGGGAGATCGCCGAACACCTCGGAACGGATCATACGGAGATCGCCTGTACCCAAAAGGAGGCAGTCGATCTTATACCGGGACTCCCTCATTTCTATGATGAACCGTTTGGTGACAGCAGTGCCATTCCGACCACATTGGTAAGTCTGATGGCCAGAAAGCATGTGACCGTAGCCCTGAGTGCAGACGGAGGTGACGAAGTATTTGCGGGCTATAACCGCTACGATTACCTCATGCGTCATGGTAAAAAGATCCAGGGCATCCCTGCTCCGTTCCGTAAAATGGCCGCATCCGTTATGGAGTTCGTTCCTTCAGATAGAATTCCAGTGCTGAAGAACCGGTATAACTTCCACAACCGCTATGAGAAGCTGAAGGGAATCCTGAGGGAGCCTACGCCTGAAAAGATCATGCAAAGTCTGAGTCAGCAATATTCGGAGGCTAAGCTAAGCAGCTTAATGTCCGTTCCGTTCTGCGAGCTGGAAACCGCCTACGGATCAAACGCGCTGAAAAAGGAATTTTACACGCCGCTGTCCTACATGATGGCCATCGATTATACGACCTACATGTTGGATGATATCCTCCAGAAGGTAGACCGGGCAACAATGACTGCAAGCCTGGAAGGAAGGGAACCTTTCATGGACCAGCATGTGATCGAATGGGCTGCACAATTGCCTGATGAATATAAATACCACAACGGGATCAAGAAGTACATCCTGCGTGAGCTGGTGCACCGCTATGTCCCTAAAGAAATGATGGACCGCCCGAAAATGGGCTTTGCCATTCCGATCGCCGACTGGCTAAGAACCGACCTTAGGGAGCTACTGGAGGAATACCTCAGCGAAGACCGGATCAAACGCGAAGGTCTGTTAAACTGGAGCTTTGTAGCTGAGTTAAAATCAAAATTCCTCGAAGGCAAAAAGGAGTACGATCTGAAAGTGTGGTATTTGCTGATGTTTGAGATGTGGATGGAGAAGTGGGGGAATTAGAATTAAGAATTAAGAATTAAGAATTGAAGGAATGAGCTAATGTCTTTGCTCCTTGCTCAAAAATACACAGTCATTGATCCAAAATAACAACATATTATACCTCTCTTACGACGGAATGACGGATCCTTTAGGACAGTCGCAGGTGTTACCCTACCTGGTTGGATTGTCGAAAGAAGGCTACCGTTTTCACTTGATCAGCTTTGAAAAGGCAGAGCGGTTCGAGAAGCATGAAAGCACGATCCGAAGGATCTGTGAAGAGGCAGGGATCACTTGGCATCCTTTGAGCTACACGAAAAAGCCGCCGCTCTTATCTACGATGTACGACGTGCGACGCATGAAGCAGCTGGCGCTCAAGCTGAACAAGCGCTATAATTTCAGCATTGTTCACTGCAGGAGCTATATCTCGGCACTTGTAGGACTCGGCATGAAACGGAAGCTCGGTACAAAATTCCTCTTTGACATGCGTGGATTCTGGGCAGACGAGCGCATCGACGGCGGAATCTGGGACCTGTCCAATCCGGTCTTTAAGTCGGTTTATAACTATTTCAAGCGCAAGGAGCTGGAATTTTTCAAAGAGGCAGATCACACTGTTTCTCTGACCCATAACGGCAAAGAAGAGATCAGCAGCTGGGAATCCCTGCGGGGTAGAAAGTTGAACATTGAGGTGATTCCCTGTTGTGTAGACCTTGAGCTTTTCAATCCGGGAACGATCTATCATCAACGACAGAAAGACCTGAAAAAGGAGCTGGGCTTTAAAGACGAGGACAGGATCATAGGATATGTGGGCTCCATCGGTACCTGGTACATGCTGCCCGAGATGCTCGATTGCTACGTCGAATTGCAGAAAAAGGATAATTCACTGCGCTTTCTGTTTGTGACGGGAGAAAAGCCGGAGACCATTTTAACCGAGTCTCGCAAACGAAACATTCCGGACGACCGGATCATCATTCGTTCCTGCCTGCACAAAGAGGTTCCTTTGCACATCAGCTTGTTCGACCTGTCCATCTTCTTCATACGTCCGACCTTCTCAAAGAAAGCCTCTTCCCCAACCAAGCAGGGTGAGCTGATGGCCATGGGCATTCCAATCATCTGCAATGCGGGTGTTGGTGATACCGATCGGGTGGTAAACGAATACAACGCCGGGGTAGTACTGTCGGAGCTGGACAAAAAATCCTATGGAACGATCACTCCCTCTGACATTACATTCGATCGGGAAAGAACAATGCTTGGCGCCGGTGAATTCTATGGTTTAGCCTCTGGAGTTCAACGCTACCTG
>JBKCAB010000493.1:0-684 GCA_046307935.1 Bacteroidota bacterium
CACGCAAACCCAACATGTCCTTATTTTACAATTACCTTGCTCTTGATCTCGCCGAAAACCCGAATGATCAACGAGAAACCTTCTTTTCTGGGATCTTCAAGCTGAAAGCTGCTCATTATACGCTGTTTTCCAGCAATTATACAATTGAGCAAAAACCGTATTGGGTGCTCAGCACTGATTCTAAATTGGACATCAGCATTGAGGAGGCCGGAAGGAAGCTCATGGCGCTACTGGAGACGTCCGTTGAGCGAAGACTGCGATCAGACGTAAAGGTAGGAACTTCACTCTCAGGTGGACTGGACTCGAGTACGATCGTTGCCCTGGTGAGTAAACAACAAACGGACAATCATACATTTTCCGCCCGTTTTCCTGGATTTGCAAAAGATGAGGGGCAATTCATCAACCTGGTCAGCTCTACCTTCAAAACTAAGCATCACGACGTGATCGTCGATGAGCATGAATTACTACCGGAGCTGGACAAGCTGGTTTACCATCAGGAGGAACCCTTTCAAACGGGAAGCATTTTTGCCCAGTTCGCTGTTTATCGCGAAGCCAGGAAAAATGACGTCATCGTCATGCTGGATGGCCAGGGCGCAGATGAGGTACTCTGCGGTTATGACAAGGATTTTCAGTTCTATTACAGGGAGCTGGTGCGTTCAAGTGGTGATAGGGGTACTTTTATCC
>JBKCAB010000494.1:0-2671 GCA_046307935.1 Bacteroidota bacterium
GCACCGTCCATTGTAGGTAGTATGGCTGGAGCAAATTCGATCACCTCGATCTCTGTTCCCAATCGACCGAAAACTGAGCCCAGCTCAAGTCCAATAACACCGCCACCAATAACAAGCATCTTCTTCGGTATCTCCTTCATATTGAGCGCTTCGGTGGAAGTAATGATCCTTTTTTTATCCGGCTCCATTCCGGGAAAGAAGTTAGGTTTCGAACCTGTGGCGATCACGATGTACTTTCCGCTGATGACCGTCTCTTTTCCATCCCCGTCTGTTATTTTTACTGTCGTCTTATCAACAAAAGAGCCCACTCCTTGAATTACGTCCACTTTGTTCTTATCCATGAGGAATTTTACGCCAGAACAGGTCTGTGATACTACCTCATTCTTTCGTTTGACCATTTGGTCAATATTTGGTGTTACTCCTTTGGTCTCGATACCGTGTTCGGCAAAATTGTGAAGAGCATTATGATAGTGTTCTGATGAATCTAGTAATGCTTTCGAAGGAATACAGCCGACATTCAGACAAGTGCCTCCTAAAGTCGGATATTTTTCTATAAGTGCCGTTTTCATTCCTAATTGGGCGCAACGGATCGCCGAAACGTAACCGCCTGGTCCTGATCCAATGATTACAACGTCGTAAGAACTCATATTTTTTGGTTTGTATACAAATGTAGGATTAATCCCAGAAAGGCTTTCGCAAGTATAGCATAAAAAAAGGCCGTCCGTTGAAGACAGCCTTTTCCTGTAAGGTTTGACTAATTACATTTTGATGAATTTCACTGTTTCATTCTGCTTACCGGCAATGAACTTCACAATGTAAGTTCCGTTTTGAAGATCGCTACCATCGATAGTAAGTGTTTGTGCACCTGAATCCATGTTCTTCTTGGTTACAGACTTCACAAGGATTCCTGATATCGAGTAAACATTGACCGTTACAGTCGAAGCTTCAGCAAGATTGAAGGTCAGTGTTGTATTATCCGTAGTTGGATTCGGATACGTCTTCAACTTCGTTTTGAAAACATCAGATCCGTTACTCGATCCGTTGTTATTAATTCCAAGGTATGAAGCAGAACTCCAAATACCTCTTCCATAGGTTCCAATGAAAATCTCACCTGGCCTAAAGTTTCCTTCTTCCCAAGTTCTCCATGACTGACGAACATGGAATACTGGTACACCTTCAAATCCAGTAGATGCACTGGTCCAGTCAGCGCCACCGTTTTCAGAAACATAAACACCTTCAGAAGTCCCTACAACAATGATGTCAGAGTCATTTCTGTCGATGATACCGTCATAACAAGCCGGATTAGGACCGGATTGAGGGATGCCTCCGAGCGCTGTAAACGTAGGTGCTCCGGCAGTAGCATTCAAGGATCTTCTGTTCGTGCCAGAAGCTCCAGAAAAGCATATTATATCATCCGCATCTGACGGGTTGACTGCAATTCCTTGATAGTTCTGTGTGGCAATTTTTGTAATTGTTGTGGCCGTTGGCGGACTTGGCGTTGGTGTACCGTGATAACCTGCTTTCGACATGAAATTCGGATCAGATGTATAAATATCCCCTAAACCATCAAGTCTCCAAACACCATTCGTTCCACAACTGATGTAACAATGATTCAGGTCTTTGGAGAATTCAACATCAACAGTGATTGTTCCGTTACTGCCCATGAACGCACCACCTACTCCTTGAGCTAACCGTACCCACATTGGATCTTGAACTGAAAGGCGCAAAGCATTGCGTGTTCCCCAGAGCTCACCACCATTGTTATTGACATAAACAAGGAACCATGACTGGAAAGGATCCTGAATTCTCAACGTATCCCAAGCCACGTTGTAGGCAACAGTATCGTTTCCGATCGAATAGATCTCTCCGGTAGCTTCGTTCTGACCATAGTAATGATCATATGAGCCTAAGCTTTGAACAACCACTGTGTCAGGACCTGCCGGGAAATTAACCAAGAGGGAATCTCCGATGGTCGGCGGGTTAGTTCCTGATGCCGACGGGAAAGGAGTGTAAGTGTAGTTCCCTAGAAATACTTCTTGACCGTTGATCGCATTCACAACTGACACGTCCTGAGATGTCAACGATGGGTCATAAACTAATGTGTCATCAAAGTATAGAGCTGTAGGTGTAGTATATGACATTGAGTCACCAGAAGATAAACTTGGAATCTTGATAGTTGTACCAGCGCTGTAGTTCTGTGTTGGGATGAACGTCACTGAATCTTCAGAATTATTATCAAGATATTCAGCGAGAAATAATGAGGTATGGAATGGATGCATCGCGCCTGAGGAACCCACCGGATCGTAAGACGCTGGGAAGTCAGGTACGAAAGAACTCCAAGTTTGTCCACGATCACCGGAACGAGAAATGGAGTTGTAATAAACAGATGAAAACATTACATCAGGGTTGAAGAATGAAATTTCACACATGAAACCGTCACCACCATTTACCTCGATGAATTCTTTTTCAGTTGATAACGAATAGTCATTGTAAAGTGTTCCGTTATCCTGAGTACCACCCATTACAGCACCATGGCGGTCGAAAGTAATACCGTAGAACTGGGTAACGTTGTATCCACGATTGGCAGGATACCAGTTGAGTCCTTGGTCATCTGTGATGGCTACACCACCATCATTACCTACGTACAATCGTCCAGTGTTGTCCCATTTCA
>JBKCAB010000495.1:0-3476 GCA_046307935.1 Bacteroidota bacterium
CGCCAAGCAGTGGAGCCACCTCAAATGGAGAGAAATGCGTCTTAATATAGATCTTCAGCGCTTGGTCTAAAATCAAAATGAGGGCAATGATCGCCCCCACCAGATACAGGTTTCTCTTCACTAACTTATTTGTTTTGTGCGTTCTTTGCCTCAATGCTCATGGTTGCGTGTGGCACAAGCATTAGTCGCGGCTTGGGAATTAGCTTGCCTGTAACCCGACAGATTCCATAAGTTTTATTTTCAATGCGAACGAGCGCCGCCTGAAGGCTCTGAATGAACTTTTCCTGCCTTGCAGCCAATTGTGCTACTTCCTCTCGCGACAAGGTCTCGGAACCATCCTCCATCATGTTGAATGTGCGACCTGTATCATCGGTGCCATGATCGTCATTGTGCGATAAAGAACCGATCAAAAGCGCATAATCTTCTTGAGCTTCCTTTAGTTTTCGCTGAATGAGGTCCTTGAATTCATCCAGTTCCGAATCTGAATACCTGGTTTTTTCCTGTGTCATATAGAATCAATTAGGTTATTGTATCTTCTCCAATTTCAAAGGACAGCAAATATAACCAAAAAAAGATTCAACATTTTTGGTAATTTCCAAATGGAGTGAACGAAACGTTTTCCTGATTATCTTCGTGTTATGGTTCGATTGTTCTCTGGAAACAGAGCGGGTGTTCTTCTTCTACTGCCGGTGCTGGCGGGGATATTCTTCGTTCTGAACCATTACACGTGCTACTACACTCAGGAAAAGTCAAGTAATCTAGGATTCTGGGGAGAAACGGTGGTTATCTATCCTGTCTTTTCAGCGATCGGCGCAGCCCTTTTCGTACTGCTGAATGCAATAATGATCAATCGCATCTACAACAACAATGAATTTCTTGAAAGAAATAGCTACAGCTCTTCAATGCTCTATGTTGTTTTGATGAGTTTTTACCACTCCTTCTACCATCTTGATGGGCTTTTATTAACGCATACCTTCCTGATCTTGATGATGTCACAGCTTTTTCGGCTGAACCAACACGAGGATGGAAGGCGACATGTATTCAACGCGATGTTCCTGGCGGGTGTTGGCGCCACATTTCACCCACCACTTATCGCACTCCTGCCGTTTTTCTTTTTCATGGTATGGGTCATACGGCCATTCAATTTCAGGGAGTTCTTTCTGGGGATCCTTGGCTTTGCCATACCGATGTTGTACGCAAGTGTATATCTCTGGTATTCCGAACATAACATCGACCTGAAATTGCTCGATCAGATCACAGATTACAAGAACAAACAAACCGACTTTCTTGTGACAGCGGTGCTCTTCACCCTAATCTTTATCCTGAGTGTTTTCAGTATTCGTTCGCGAATGCAAAAATCATCTATCCGCCTAAAGAAATTGACGACAATTCTGTGGTGGTATCTGTTGGTGGCGCTGTTACTCGGTTGCATCGATCTCTTTTTTTTCAGACAGATCGAACGATTCAGCTTTGTTATGATACCCTTGTCGGTGTTCCTGACCTTCTCCTTTACCAACAAGTCACTTGGTATCTTTGCAACCATCCTGTTCTATGCGGTGTTCGGCTATTCTATCTGTAAATTTTTCTTCTGAACAAAAGGTCGGCGGCCATTGAAAATGCCTACTTTTGTGTTCACATTGCGGATGGCTTTGACCACCTAAAACTGATCGAATGAAATTTGGAGTTGTTACGTTTCCCGGATCCAACTGTGACGAAGACATGATCTACGTCCTGAATGATCTACTGGGTCAAAAAGTAGAACGTTTGTGGCACAAAGAAAAGGACTTGAAAGGAGTCGACTTCGTGGTGCTTCCCGGAGGGTTTTCCTATGGTGACTACCTGCGCTCAGGGGCGATTGCCCGCTTCTCACCGATAATGGATGAGGTGATCGCTCATGCATCAAGAGGTGGGTATGTGATGGGGATCTGCAATGGGTTTCAGATATTGACGGAATCAGGGCTGTTACAAGGGGCGCTGTTACACAACAACAACCAGAAATTTATCTGCAAGAACGTATTTCTTCGTCCGGTTTCGAATTCTGCAGCCATCACCAAAGGGCTTGAAGAAAAAGCCTATAAGATCCCTGTTGCCCACGGGGAAGGCAGATTTTATGCCTCGGATGATACGCTGAAAAGCATTCAAGACAATGATCAGATTTTATTCAAATACTGCGCTTCAGACGGTGAGGTAGCCGAAGCAGAAAACCCGAATGGATCATTGCACAACATTGCTGGGATCACGAATCCTTCAAAAAATGTTTTCGGCATGATGCCACATCCTGAAAGGGCTGCAGACCGCATTCTGGGAAATTTGGATGGAAAGGCACTGTTTGAGTCACTTTTGAAATACTGTTGATCGTATGAGGGTTCTACTGTTAGGCTCCGGTGGTCGTGAACATGCCTTGGCTTGGAAGATCGCACAAAGTTCCATGCTCGATGAGCTCTTCATAGCTCCGGGAAATGCCGGCACGAGACAGCATGGGAAAAATATCAACTTGGATCCCAACGATTTTAATGCGGTAAAGAATTTTGTACTTGAAAATGCCATTGATCTGGTGCTTGTTGGTCCGGAAGAACCACTCGTCAGAGGCATACATGACTTCTTTCTTGGCGACGAGTCCCTTAAAGGTATTCCGGTTATCGGGCCTACGGCAAAGGGTGCTCAGCTGGAAGGAAGTAAGGATTTCGCCAAGCAGTTCATGTTCCGCCACAATATCCCGACAGCGAAATATGCCACCTTCACGAAAGACACCTTGAAAGAAGGGTATGATTTTCTCGCAGCGATGAAGCCTCCTTATGTGCTCAAAGCCGATGGATTAGCTGCGGGAAAGGGGGTGGTGATACTCGATAACCTTAACGCGGCAAAGGAAGAATTGAAAAATATGCTGGCTGATGCCAAGTTCGGTGAGGCAAGTTCCCGCGTAGTGATCGAACAGTTTCTCAACGGGATCGAACTATCGGTATTCGTGCTCACGGATGGCGAATCGTACAAGATTTTGCCTGAGGCCAAGGACTATAAACGAATAGGTGAAGGTGACAGCGGATTGAACACCGGCGGCATGGGTGCTATTTCGCCCGTTCCTTTTGCGGACAATACATTCAAAGATAAAGTAGATAATCAGATCATCATCCCAACGATCAAAGGACTTAAAGCGGAGGGTATCCGCTACAAAGGATTCATTTTCTTTGGCTTGATCAATGTGAAAGGAGAACCGTATGTGATAGAATACAACTGCCGGATGGGGGATCCTGAAACAGAGGTTGTAATGCCGCGTTTGCGATCTGATCTGCTCGATCTTTTGGAGGGAGTGGCTACCAACACGCTTTCCGAGCGCGATATCCAGTTCACAGAACACTGTGCAGCAACTGTGATGATGGTTTCGGGAGGCTATCCGGGAGACTATGAAAAAGGCAAGCAGATCTATGGCTTGAACACCGTGACTGACAGCATTGTGTTCCATGCAGGCACCGCTGCCG